>JBEKOS010000114.1:0-10053 GCA_049521535.1 Terriglobales bacterium
TTCGCCACTCGCGCCACAAAATGGTTCTCTTCGCCGTTCATAAGGGTAGCGAACTGATCTTGCGCGCCGTTCACCCGGTGATCGAACCCGTCCATCTGCTCTTCGAAGGCATTGAGCCTGGGAATCAGCTCGGGCATCACTTTCCGGACTGCTGAGGATGCGTTTTTTGTAACTGCTCGATCGCGTCGCGGTTCTCGTTAATCCGCTTGTTTTGGTAGAGAATACCGAGCAGCAAGAGAACCATCAACACGAGGTTGGCGGCCAGCAGATTGCGCAATCCGCCCAATTTTTTCTCAATTACTCTTTCATCTCCTAAGCCAGATAATCGCGCTACAGGATGGGATCCGGCGACACTTTGTTGCCGGGCATCTGGCCTTTCAGGTAGCATGACGCGAACGCCAGCCGCACGAGACTTCGGGATTGCCGCATCGTTCTGGGCGGCTCGCAGCAGGTTTTGGGCCGTATCGGCAGGAACAGGCGTCGTCCCCATGAGTACGACTCGCGTGTCGATATTCTTAACGTCGACACCTTCCCCGACTCCGGAATTCAATGCCAGCGGCTTCCCGGCGCCAGACGCCAGAATGGCGTCGCTGGTATCCGCCGCCTGGCAACATGAGCTGCCGTTTGGTGCCAGAACGGTTCCGTCATCGTCTCCGGCATCACTTTCCTCCATTTCAATCAGCCGAACGCATAGTTGCGGACCGTCCGCACCAAGCTGAACGGTGTCACCGGAGCGAAGGGTGGAGGCGTTTACGCGCACGCCATTCAAAAAGGTACCGTTTGCGCTCCCATTGTCGGTGACCTGCAGGGTCTCACCCCGCAGAAGGAGCGTCGCATGCTCGCGCGAAACCATGGAGTGCGTCTCGTCCTGCAAACAAACGTCGCAACCGGCATCACGTCCAATACGGATGCGGCGTTGATTGCAGCACCAGCGATAATTTGTGCCCGAGAGTTCAATTTCAGCCAGCACGGCCCTCTCTCCGTTTCACTGCAGCATAAATACATGTCTCGAGTGCCAGCGAGCGCGAATCTTCCGTTTACGGATTTGATACACACCGAAAACCATTGACGCTGTAGCGGCCATCGGGAGCGAACCCATCGCGGAATGACACACGCACGTATTTTGTACCGCTGTACCAGGAGCCACCACGCAGCACACGCTGCTGGCCGGATTCCGGTCCCTTGGGATCTTTTGGCTCGCTGTGCTGGTAGTAAGTTGGATCGTACCAGTCTGCCGTCCACTGCCATACGTTGCCCAGCATGCCATACAGCTTCCAGGCATTAGGCAACTTCAGTTCGTCCGGCTTGGTGGTGTTTCCATTGGCTCGCAGCCGGTCGCCATAGTTCGATTGATCGTCTTGCCATATGGCCTCACCGTCGATTCGGTGCTTACCGCTGTTGTCCGCATACCACGCGATGGCGTCCAGTTCTCCATATCGGGACGTCATGCTGCCCGCGCGGGCGGCGTACTCCCACTCCGCCTCGGTCGGCAACCGCATACCCACCGCAGAGCAGTAGGCCATCGCTTCACTCCAATTCACGCTGTCGACCGGCAATTGGCCACCGTGAAACTCGCTCGGATTCTTCCCCGTCACGCGCCGATAGGCCGACTGGGTCACGGAGGTCTGCCCCATCCAGAAGCCCTTGGTAATCGTGACCCGGTGAGCAGGCTTTTCTTCCTCATGGCAGTCACTATCTCCGGTTGAGCAGCCCATTATGAAGCGTCCAGGAGGGATCCAAACATACGTCAGGCCATCTCTTGAGTCGACCCTGGCTGCACCGGCAACAAACTGCTTTCCGCTTGGGATCGCTGCTTGCTCGGAAGCCTCCTGCGCGCTATCGGTTGGCGATTGCGCCAGTTCCTGTTTCGGGCCGCGGATCAGGCGAATGTACTTGTAAAGGCCAAAAGATACCAGCGATAGCGCCAGCACCCCTGCCACGGTCATGAAAGCGATGGTTCTATTATTTGTTTTAGGAAGCGTGGTAACAGATTGATCTAGCAGTCTCTTAGCAGCAGGCGCAACAGGCGCTGCCAGGCTAGTTCGAATCGGCTCAAACCTCTGCTGTTGGGGATGTGGCACTTGCGCCAAGGGAGGGCGTAGCCCGTCCTTCGGTGAAGCGCCACGAGGCGCGGGAACTATCCTGGTTACTGCTCCCTCCAAGGCAGCGATTCGCCTCGGGTCACTAGATCTGACGATCACCGTAGCCGCAGAGTCCGGATCAAATCCGGCCCAGTGTTCCGGATCTTCTAGGGCAGCGATCATCTCGGTCATGTTCGCGAACCGTTGCTCGCGGTCTTTCTCCAGCGACTTCATGACCAGCTTGCTCAATCCCGGCGGAATTTCAAGATTTGTTGCAACCTCCCGGGGAGGCACCGGCGCGGTATTGACATGATGATGGCAATAACCCATGGCAGAATCACTCGTAAACGGCAGTCGTCCGGTGATCATCTCGTAGATAACAATCCCCAGTGAGTAAATGTCGGCGCGCCCGTCGATATCCCCGCCGACCTTGCCGACCGCCTGTTCCGGCGACATGTATTGGGGCGTTCCCACCACCGTTCCGCGGCGCGTAGCCGTCTGCTCCAGGATGGAATCGTCGCCCTCCTTGATCTTGGCAATGCCAAAGTCAAGCACTTTGACCAGTTCATCGCTGTCGTCGCCTTGGGTGATGAGGATGTTATCCGGCTTAATATCGCGATGCGTAATGCCCAGCTTGTGCGCCGCTTCCAGCGCGCGGGCAACCTGGATGGCAATCCCGAGGGCGCGCGGCACGGACAAGGGCGCCTCGGAGTCGACCACGGCCCGCAGGCTGCGCCCTTTCACATACTCCATAACAATGTAGGGTCGTCCATCTTCGGTTGTGTCGTAGTCTTCTACCGCAATGGCATTGCGGTGCCGCAGCTTGCGGGTAAGGACGGCTTCGCTCCGGAATCGGCGCTGGAAGGTGGGTTCGTCAGCCAGAGCCGACTTTACAACCTTGATGGCGTAGACCTCGTTAAAGGCGAGATGATTCGCCAGGTAAACGTCGGCCATTCCACCGCCGCCAAGGCGCTCGAGAATCTCGTACTTCGAGCGAATTACCATCCCAAGCTCGATTTCGCCTGTCTGCCGCAGCGGGACGTTATCCTGGGGGCAAACTCGAAAACCAGTCGGAAAGGTGTTCCTGCAAACCGGGCAGACCTTCATGATGGTTGGGTCGCCCCACGAAAACAAGTCTTTTGGCTCATCGGCAAGAGCATAATTGCAACCGTGGGAAAAGCCAACAGGAAAACCAGACTTGGGGACTTTCTGACTTGACGACCTGACCAACGGGTTGAGCGCCGCCCGCGCTGACTCCTGTGTTATTCCTCGATCAGCTCAAAAGTTAGAGCGTACGGACCCCGACGACGCCGTGCAATGGTATGTCCAGTAGCACGCATATACCGTCTCGGCGTCGAGGGCAACAATTTGATTGCGCGGAATCCCTGGGGCGATCACTCCAGCCAAACCGGTGGGGTGTTCGAACTGCCAATGACTGACCTTACGGCCATGTTTCAGGTCATGTCGACCGACTAATGATGTGTTCCTCAGCGGGGTTTAACGCATGATAGCTTGCTAGCTGAAGATTAACCGCGGACTTAAACGGGCTCATGCGGATTGGATCGATCTAAGAACAATCGACGCGAATCCGTTAGAGCCCGTCCATTTCCGCGGTTATGCCGCTTTCCTCAGTAGTAAATTCCCAGGAAGCCTACTTCCACTCCCAGCTCCTGGTGTGAGTGTTTCCCGCCGGGTCAACCTCAAACTCGAAGATGGCAGCGACGTTGTTCAACCGGGCTAGGGTGGGAGACGTCGAATAATAGAACACTGCGCCCCGGTAGCTGACCGCGCCGCCGGCCTTGAGAGTGCCGACACCTGCGCCTTTCCAGGTTGCCGCTTCGCCGTTGTGCAGTACAACAACCCCGTGTCCTTCGCCGTACAAGGTTCCATCAGGCCTTGGCTCCGCTGTGTAGGTCACGAACTGCCCGAAATCGTGCCCAAATATCTTGCCGCTGTCCTCGAATGACACCTCTACTTTGAAGCTGCCGGGGCCCGTTTCGAGAACTCGCCGCGGCGCCCGCTTGCCGTGTGATTCACCGATCAATTCTCCAAGCATAAGTCTCTCCTTAGGTTGTATGTCTGTGGATTTGTCGGGTACATCTGTCCGACGGGTGAATAATACGCCGGAGCTGTGTGTCAACCTCCGGCAGAAAATGAGTATACACGCACTCGCTCTCCCGCCGCCGATCTGTCCCGTGCGAAGTAACGCTGAGCAACCGTAGCCTGCTGAGCCATCAACACCCCATATGAAGGGGTGATTGTCCGGGGTAGGGCAACGGCAGTCGCAGTCCGACTCATCCAATATTCTTAGTTATCTGCTGAGGTTCGTGAACAAATCTTTCCGGGAACGATGCTACACTGTACCCAAGCAGGGTGAGGTTTTTCTTGTCCACCTGTCCGAACCTATTCCGGCCGCATCCCAACCTCAGCGATGAAGTGAACAGCAACATCGTCCAGTCGGAAATTGAAGGGGGCGTGTTTCTCAACGATCTGCCACCCGCCACCTTGCTGGAGATCCAGACCCACAATCACTGCTACCAGGTCGTTCTTCTCAATGACGGCAATGCCCTTATCTCTGGACATCCGCTGTACTGCCCGAAACCAATCCTGGTGGCGATCGCAGGTTCAACTTGGGGCGGTTCCATGCTGAAGAGGCGGTTTGTTGGCCGGGGCATGCACCTCGAATTTTGCCATCCGGAGTACCGGACGCCGATTGTCACGTCACCTATCCGCGAAATTCGGGATTCGACGGGCCGCTTCCTGTACCTGTCGGAGTACGAAAACTGTCCTGCGGCGGAGCCGTAAACGCACCTGTCAGAAGTAGCTCAGCCAGGCATCGCTGCGACGCTGCTTCAATGCGGCAAACCACTTGCAGAGCGGATAAAGAGCCAGGACCACAAAAGCCCATACCAAATAGACTACCGGCAACGAGTATCCCCAACCCGGCGGCTTGTTAAAGGGAAACTGCCCCATGCTGTTTGATTCGAATATCCAGTGCACTTGGTGGTAGCGCGTGTAACAGGCAATCAGGGCAAGCACGTGGATGAGGGGCACGTGCAGCAGGTAATAAAACATCGGCACCTTGCCAATAACGAGTGCGGGCCGCAAGAATCGCGGCATGCGGCCGTCAACCGCCCACAGGAAGATGATGGCCGGACCAAGCGTCATTAGGAGGTACAGGAGCGACGGCGGGTATTTATTCGTGTTGAGAAATGAAAGCACGGTAAACACCGCGTTCTTCTGCCGAGACCAGGGAAGCGGATCTCCGTAGACGTTGATCCAGCGAATTACGATAAAAGCCGCCGAAAGGCCTATACCCAAGCGCAAGAGAAACGCCTTGCGAGGCTCTGTAGTCCAGCGGTAGACCTGGCCAAGTCCATATCCGGCCGCCGTAACGCCCACCCAGGGGATGAGCACATAAGCGACGAACACAATGTGGTGCGGCGATCTGAAAACAAAACCCGGAGAATGCAAGATTGACCAAAAAGGATTAGTAGACTCAACCGAGTCGAGCAGATTGTGGGTCACAATCATCACCACGCCGAAGATCGTCACTACCCAGGGCGGCAGGTATATCAGTGCCGAGAGCACAATCATGGCCCAACCCAGCGCCCACAAAACGACCAGTAGAGTCAGGTGATAGTCAAAATTAAATTGCCAGCCCAGGTCGCGAAACACTACCAATTCCAAGAAGATCAACCAAAGGCCGCGGGTGAATAGGAATCGCGAAAGCTCATGCTTGGTCCGTTTGCCCAGGGCCAGAAATGCGCCAGTGCCGGTAAGCATGAAAAACACCGGCGCACAGAAGTGCGTAATCCAGCGCGTGAAGTAAAGAGGAATCGTCGTACTGGCCGGATCGGTGGGATTGAAACCTGTATTCGAGAAGTAGTCCCGAACGTGGTCGAGCGCCATGATAATCATGATGACGCCGCGCAACACATCCACCGACTCGATGCGAACGCGCTTAACGGGAATTGCCTCGGTTCTGGCTGACATCTTCAGCGTACAGTGTCCTACCGCGACATCAGGAATTCTACTTCCTGCTCAATTTCGGATATCGCAATCGGAGCATGGTTGGCTACGTGCAATTGCTGATTGAGCTGCAGCAATTTCGTTTGCTTAAAGGCAACCCACTCACCGATGCGCGCTTTTGCCTGCTTACTGGATTCCTCATAGACAGCAATAGCCTGCGAGGGGGCACCACGGTCCCCGCTCTTGACAACTTGCAGTGCCGCCGCCAAGCCCGAATTGGACTCCTGCAGCCCGGCGTTTCGATCTGGAGGAGTACCGTTTCCCGTGACGATCTTGCCAATTGTCAACTTAGCCTCAGTTGCCGAGGACTTCAGTCCCGAGTCTGTATCGCCCAGCGATTGCAGTACTTCAGTGAGTTGCTTCTGCACCGAACTGATTTCTGCCAGCGCACGACGGGCTTCTAGTGTTTCATCAAAGATCTGCTTCGCCAACTGATACTGTTGCAGCAGTACTTCCGGGGTCGCCGGCGACCGGGGGTCCATGATGACTTGCAAGGACTGGCTCTGTGCTTGCCCGTCGACCGTCAGCTTCACCTGGTAAGTTCCCGGCGCCACCTTAGGGCCGCTGGGACTGCGATATTCGTCCTCTTCGTCGACGACCGGCCCGCCTGAGCCGCCCGAAGACAGGTTCCATACGAAACGATGCATTCCAGAGGCTTTGTCAAGAAATTCCGGTTTCGGAAACCAGCGTTCTGCGATGGGAAGCGGCGGCCGTTTCGCCGGGCGCTGATCCTCAGACGAGAACCTGCGAACAAGATTCTGTTGCGAGTCGAAGATCTCCAGTTTCAAGCTGTCTGCGGGAGACTTCAGAAAATAGTCGATCACGGCGCCGTTGGGAGGGTTCTCCGCGGTCGGTTCCTCTGGCGGTAGTGGCGTACCTGAAAAACCGTCGTTGTCGACGCGAATTGCATCAGCGGGTTGGTAGAGCCACGCTCCATCCGCCTTCCGCGCCTCAGACACCTGACGCAGCGGCGTGATGTTATCCAGTATCCAGAACGCACGCCCGTGCGTGGCCACGATCAAATCGTCGCCATGTATGGTGAGATCGCGAATCGAAGTCACCGGCAGATTGAGCTGCAGAGATTGCCAATGGTCGCCATCATCGAAAGACACGTAGATTCCGAATTCAGTCCCCGCGAACAGCAGTCCCCTGCGCCCTGGATCTTCGCGAACTGCGCGCAGAAAGGTGGAGGCAGAGATGCCGTCGGTGACCGGCTGCCAGGTTGCTCCATAGTCACGAGTTCGGTAGAGATGCGGCGCATAATCGTCGAGCCGGCTGCGATCCACGGCCGCATAGGCTGCCGACGGCTCAAAATGCGACGCTTCGATCAGAGAGATCTTGCTCCATGCACTGAGTCCAGGCGGAGTAACGTCTTTCCAGGTCTTGCCGCCGTCGCGTGTCACGTGGATCAATCCCGTATCGCTGCCTGCCCAGATCAAGTCCCGATTGAGGGGTGATGGTGCGATGGTAAATACCGAACCATAGCCGCGCGGCTTCGAGTTCTCGACGGTCGGCGGCGCTGGAGTTTTGCTATCTCCCGCCGGTCGTGCGGCCCCCGTCAGATCGGGACTGATGGTTTCCCAGTGCAAGCCTCCGTCTACCGTCTTCATCACATACTGCGTTCCGAGGTAAAGCGCCGTATGGTCAGCCGGTGAGAAGACCAGAACCGGAGTCCACGTCGCCCGGTACTTCCGCTGTTCCAGTTCCGTACCCCACATGGGTAGAGGCCACGGAGAGACGTCCTGGCTGAAACTTGTCCGCCGGTTGAAGCGGCCAACACTGCCGTACGCCCCGGTCAGAAAGATAATGTCTGGATCCTTCGGATCGATCGCCATGTATCCGCTCTCGCTCGGGCCGGCCGGGAACCAGTCACGCGGTGTGATCTGGCCGTGATCGGTGCGACTTGGAACCGCGGCGCTTCCTGTGTCCTGCTGGGCGCCATAGACGATGTAAGGAAATCGATTATCGGTAGTCACGTGATAGAACTGCGCCGTCGGCTGGTTGTACCAACTGCTCCAGCTCTGGCCACGGTCGCTGCTGACGGAAGTGCCCTGATCGGTTCCTAGAACCATGCTGGAAGAGTTCTTGGGATCCACCCAAATCTGGTGGTAATCATCCCCGCCCGGTGCGCCTCGAACGATAGAAATTGTCTTCCCGCCATCCTCGGACCGGTAGAGCGCGATATTGGGCAAGTAGACTACATCAGGATTTTGCGGATCGATTGTGATTCGACTGAAATACCAGGCACGGCTGGTGATCCGTGGATCAGCATTCTCCAGCACCCAGGTGTCGCCTCCATCGTCGGAACGGTAGAGGCCGGCCTTCTTGGCCTGAATAAGTGCATACACGCGTTTGCCGTCGGGTGCGACGTCGACCCCAACACGCCCCCAATCGCCATCCGGCAAACCACTTCCGCTAAGCTGCGACCACGTCTTGCCGGCGTTCCGGGAGCGGTAAAGTCCACCTCCGGGCCGGTCGATCGGAGCATATGCGCTCCACGGTGGCCGCCAGGCATCCCAGGTACCCGCAAACAAAAGCTGCGAATCGCCTGAGCAGATTGCAAGATCGGAAACACCGGTCTCGGTACCCGTGTTGAGAACTTTGGTCCAATGTGCCCCGCCGTCGGTGGATTTATAAACACCTCGCTCTTCATTGGGACCGTACACGTGCCCTAAAGCTCCAACGTAAACGACATTCGCATCCTGAGGGTCAAGCACGATTCGGCTGATGTGACGCGTGTCGTCCAAACCGAGGTGCACCCAGGATCGTCCGGCATCCGGAGACTTGTAAACGCCGTTGCCAAAGGAAAGAGACGAGCGAATGTCGGACTCGCCGGTCCCGGCATAGATTGTCTTCGCATCGGATGGCGCTACCGCGAGAGCACCGATCGAGCCGGCAGGCTGGCCGTCAAAGATTGGCGCCCAGACAACTCCGCCGTCCGTGGTCTTCCAAATGCCGCCATTTACAGAACCGAAATAAAACGTGGTCGAGTCACCCGGCACGCCGGCCACGGCAACCGCCCGGCCGCCTCGAAAGGGGCCAATCAAGCGCCATTTAAGGCTCCCAAAAAGCTCTTGAGGGACCGATTGGGCAATCGCCGAAGCGGCAAGCAGAAGCAGCCACGCTGCGAGAACATTCGGAAAGAAAGACGGTTTCAATCTATACAAATTGCAAGCTCCCAATTTTGCTTTCCAGTTTAGTGGATAAGGTTGGCACGGCTTAGCGCAATTCAATGCTTCAGCACCGTCTTCAGCAACACTTCCACGCCATTCCAGGTAATCTGCACTCCAATGCACAAAAGTACGAACGAAATGATCCGCAGGATGCCGTGCACCGTCGTGGGCGAGATTCGCGCAGTGATTTTTGGGGCATAACGGTAGCACAGATAGACCGTCACGCTCAAAGCAACCACCGCCAGCAGTATTCCCAAGTAGGCGAGGACATCGTCGGGCAAATTGTTTTTTGCCGATGCGTGTGCTGTTAGGGTCAACATGACCACGATGCAACCCGGACCAACGGTAACCGGAAAGGTCAGCGGATAGAAAACTTGCTGTTCCAAGGTGCGGAAACTATCGCTGCTATCCGTAACTTCCGCCGGACCAGGCGTCTCCTGTTGATTAAGCAAGCTCCATCCCATGCTGGCGAGCACAAGTCCGCCTGCGACCTGCACTACGGGAAGCGAAATGCCAAAAAAGTGCAGCAATCCGGTTCCTACCAGTTCGATCACAAGCAGGAAGAGTGCCATCAGAACTGAAATTTTCCGTGACAGTTCCCGGAACACGGACGCTGGCGCGTTTCCTACGACGCCGAGAAACACCAGTGCCGAACCCAGCGGGTTGCACACTGGCAGCAGCGCGCTGAACGCAAGCGCCATGAACTTAAACAGAATGGACCAGTTCGTCATCTAGCAAACCAGATTACCATCCGCGGAAAGATAGTA
>JBEKOS010000115.1:0-9989 GCA_049521535.1 Terriglobales bacterium
GGCGTCCGCGTGGATGTGCAGAATTACATTGACAACACCGGGGTGCAAGTCGCGGATGTGGTCGTGGGCCTCGTGTATCTGGAGAAGAAATCAAAGGCCGAGATTGACCGGCTTGTCGAAACTGTCCCGCGTATTGATTACTACTGCTGGGACGTTTACGCCCGCGTTTCCCAATGGTACGAAAGCGCAAAGGAGAATCTACAGCGCCGAATGGAGGTCCTCCATGCCCTGGAAACCGGAGGGAACGAGCAAGCGGAGATTGCCGAAGCAATTTCCGCGGCGGTCATAAAGCGCCACCTTGAGACCATGGCGCGGCTCGGCATCGAATATGACTTCCTCCCGCAGGAAAGCGAGATTCTGCATCTGAAATTTTGGGATGCGGCATTCGGGCAGCTTAAGGAAAAGCAAGTGCTTCGCTTCGAGCCGCAGGGCAAGAACGCCGGATGCTGGGTGATGTCAAGGCCGGGTATTGAGGCAAAACCCGAGTCAGAACAGACAGGTGACGATGATAAGGTCATCGTTCGTTCCAACGGCACCGTGGGATACGTGGGAAAGGACATCGCCTACCATCTGTGGAAGTTTGGCCTGCTAGGCAAGGACTTCGGATACTTGCGCTTTTTCGAATATCCTGGCGGCCATGTCTGCTGGATCAGCGCAATGCAGGGAGAAGCGGAGCACCCGCACTTCGGCGGCGTGAGCGCAATCTACAACGTGATTGACGCCCGCCAGGCCGAGGCGCAGAACACCGTGATCGAAGCACTGCGGGCGCTGGGATATACCGATCAGGCCGGCCATTACACTCATTTCTCTTATGAGATGGTAGCGCTGACGCCACGCTGCGCCGACGAATTGGGCTACGAGCTCAGCGAGGACGATCGAGCGAGAAGCTACATCGAAGTCAGCGGGCGCCGCGGTTTTGGCGTCAAGGCCGACGATCTTATCGACCGCTTGATCCATTCGGCTCTACATGAAGTTGAGACCAGGAACCCGGAACTGCCGGCCGCGGAACGCAAGCAGACGGCAACACAGATTGCGATTGGCGCGCTTCGCTATTTCATGCTCAAGTTCACCAAGAATGCCGTAATCGCCTTTGATTTTAAGGACGCACTCAGCTTTGAAGGGGAGACCGGGCCATACGTGCAATATGCCGTCGTGCGCGCCGCTAACATTTTTCGGAAGGCAGGCACGAGCCCTGACGAGGTGCTCGCGGGAACAACCAATTTTGCCGAGTATCTTACCGATTCCAGCGGAGATGAGATTTGGGAATTGTGGCTGACGGCCTCGAAGACTTCATTTGTGATCGAGCAGTGTGTAGCAACTACCGAGCCAGCTTATGCTGCCAAGCACGCCTTTCAACTGGCCCAGCTTTTTAACAACTTTTATCACAGGCACCACATCCTGACAGAAGCCGACGAGGGCCGGAAGCGCTTTCTGCTTGCAACAGCGGCCGTTGTGCGCCGTGAATTGGTTCGCACACTGGAAGTGATGGGGATAGCCGCGCCGGCAGTAATGTGAGTTTGTGGCGGAGGATAACCGCTAATTAAGACGGATTTATGTCGATTTTTGCGGATTAGACCCTGCCTGCCAAATGGCTTGTGTAATCGACTAATGTGCAACACCCCAGGTCAGGACCTTGCGCTGCGCTTGGGGACAGAGTGCTGGTTGTGAAAAAGCAAACCCAAACGACGATTTCGTCGCTCGTTGTGTATATCTGCTTGACTGCTTCCGCGCAGTCGTCGAGTTCAGCGAACGCTCAATTCCGGCTCTACGTGGAGGACAAGTCTTGCGTCTGCATCAGCACAAAGAAGCAAACTAAAACAATCACGGCTTTCGAAACGAGGTCGAATAAGTTCGTTTACCAAGTTTTCAGGTCTCGCTTTGACACGAAGCGAGAGTTATTCCGCGTCAAGGTCGGCCGGTTCGAGGGTTCCGAGGTATTGAAATTGTGGAACTACGGAATAGCGGAGGAGGCTGATTTCAACGGTGATGGCTTGCCCGATTATTCCTGGTACGGAGGCGACGATACTTCAAGCGAGATGTACTTGTTCTTGTCTTCAACGAACGGGTATGTAAAGGTTGATCTAATCAAGACGTTGAGATCGGCATGGAAAGAGCGATTCCACTCGGCTGCTCCCGACCTCGCTGCGGCAGATTGTGATTACCAACTCCAGAACGTGTTTCTAAGACGGTCCGAGTCGGGGCTAGTGCTCCTTGCGAATATCGGACCCAATCCGCTTTTTGGTAATAAGAACCGGACCTACTCCTTCCGCGTCGGCGAAACTAACTTCATGCCTTGATCGCTCCCTTGCCCATTCGGGGCGCGCCTAGCTTTCCGGATACATCCCCATATCACAAACGAATTCGACAATGCTGCGCAAAGCAATGCCTGACGGCCCTTTTGCTATCCAAGGTTTGTTTTCATCGACCCAGGCGGTACCTGCGATATCCAGATGTATCCAGGGGGTGTCGCCCACGAATTCCTTCAAAAACATAGCGGCATTAATCGCGCCGCCCCATCGGCCGCCTACGTTGGCGAGGTCGGCAATGTTGGAACGGAGTTGCTCCTGATACTCGCCATCGAGAGGAAGACGCCACATTTTTTCGCCTGCGCGCTCCTGTGCCTGTGCAAAGCGGGCATACATGGCATCGTCATTGGCGAATACTCCGGCGTTCACATGTCCGAGAGCGACAACTACCGCGCCGGTGAGGGTGGCTGCGTCGATCAGGTGCGTGGCCCCAAGCTCGCGGGCCCAGTGGAGGCCATCGGCCAGCACCAGGCGGCCTTCCGCGTCGGTATTGATGACTTCGATTGATTTCCCGGACATGGCAATCTGCACATCTCCCGGCTTCTGCGCTTTTCCGGACGGCATGTTCTCCGTAGCGCAGACGATGGCGATTACGCGCACGTTCGGCCTCAGCAGCGCAATTGCGGCCATTGCGCCCAGCATGGTGGCCCCGCCGGCCATGTCGTACTTCATTTTCTCCATGCCCTCGGCAGGCTTTATGGAAATTCCGCCGGTATCAAACGTGATTCCCTTACCGACCAATGCAATGACCGGCGTCTTCGGCGCGCCCTTCGGTTCGTAGCGCAACAGGATCAGCCTGGGCTCCTCCTCAGATCCCTGGGCGACACTTAGGAAAGCACCCATCTTCAATTCGCGCATTTTCTCAGCGCCGAACACCTCACATTGCAGGCCGACCTCGTCGGCCATCCTTTTGGCCCTGTCCGCAAGATTGGAAGGTGTCATGCGATTGGAAGGCTCGTTGACCAGATCCCGTGTAAGGATCTGCGACTCTCCCATGATCCGACCTTGCGTGAGGGCCTTCTCGAGTGCCGTCCGATCACTGTCTGCCGGCATGATGACGGTCAGGCTCTCCACCTGCTGCTTTTTACGGTCGGACTTGTAGAAGTCGGGATCGAAGTCGCCGACCAACGCTCCCTCGGCGATCGACTTGACGGCGTCCGCCGGACCGCTGCTGACCGTAGGGGCAAGACAAGCCAGACTGCGAATGCCTTTCGGTTTGAGGAAACGAACGGCGGTGCCGGCCACTTTACGCAGTTCGTAAGCAGAGAAGCTCTTCGCTGAACCACCGCCAACCAGCAACAGACGCTTGCAATTGAGTCCCTGCGGGCGGTGAAGCATCACCGTTTCGAAAAGTTTGCCGCTAGTCTCGCCGGAAGACGTCACTTCCTGGGCAGCCTGGATAATGGCTTCGTCGGTTGCTTGTAGTTGCGGTTTAGGCTGGTTTGCCTCGCCTCCATCGAGAACAACGACGGCCAGGCATTCACATTCGATTTGAGCGGGAGAGCTGAAACTAAGATTCGTTTTCATGATTAATTCCTGTAGAAGTTTTGATTTGCGTCTATCTGCATTCATCTGCGGCAAAACACTTCTAGGGCCGGCGTGAGCGCTGAACGGCCTCACGGGCTTCCTTGTCCGCAGTTCGGCGGCGTTCAGTTTCACGCTTGTCCCAGAGTTGCTTGCCCTTGGCCAGGGCAATCTCAACCTTGATTTTGCCGTTGCGAAAATACATCCGCGTAGGTACCAGCGTCAGGCCGCGCTGCTGGGTCTTGCCGATGAGTTTTCTAATTTCGCTCTTATGAACCAGAAGTTTCCGGGTCCGCAGCGGATTGTGGTTGTAGATATTTCCGTGTTGATACGGATTGATATGGGCATTCAGAAGCCATAACTCACCGTCTTTGACCAGTCCGTAAGAATCCTTGAGGTTTACCATGCCATCGCGGACCGATTTCACTTCCGTTCCTGTCAGCGCCAAGCCCGCCTCCAGCTTCTCCAGGAGAAAATAGTTGTGGGAAGCGGCGCGATTGGACGCGATGTCCTTCACCACCGTATTTGCCGGGCGCTTTGCGGATTCAGTTGAGCGAGCCATCTTCCTTGGACCAATCGCTGGAGTGCTCTTTCGCGGCGAAGCGATGCGGATTCCGCGAATCGAACGAAAACGGAGCTCCTGCAGTGAGATGAACGTGCGGTCTTAAGCGAATATCGGATGTAACCGCAATCAATTGTAAAGTATGGTGCTTTCCTTCGTCTTTCGGCTTAGGATAGATGGAAGCGGCGAAAGCCGGGATTCTGACCGGGCAGCATCAACTTCCGGCCCAAAAACGCTGTATGCTAAGGTAGCGGCGGGAAGAACGCGAAAAATGAGTCACCTGTCATTGGCCAGGAGTTGGAGACTGGGAAGCAACGCATCGAGCAGGCATTTTTCTGGCATTTTGTCCTGGCTTCTAAACACACGTTACAGAGAGATGAATTTTATCTCCTTTTCTGATTACGCCTTAGGGGTTGATACGTCCAAATGATCAGTATGCAAAAAAGCGCCCGGCTCGGAGTGGTCCTGATGCTTTTGCTGGCGCTCGTGTTGCCGGTGCTGGCGGATAGCGCGGCAACGTTTTACAGCAAGGGGCAGGATGCCGAATCTCGCCAGGACTGGGAAGCAGCCTACACCTTCTACCAAAAAGCCTGGCAGCTTAAGCCTAAGAACACGGCTTATCGCTCGGCGCTCGCCCGGACCCGGTTTCAGGCGGGAGCACAATCCGTCCACGCCGGCCAATTGCTGCGCGATCAGGGAAAACTTGCGGAAGCACTGGGAATGTTTGAAAGGGCGGCGGCTATCGACCCGGGAAGTCCGATTGCGCAACAGGAGATCCGGCGAACCCGGGTAATGATTGATGCCGCTAGAAGCTCGGCAGCCGGGGAAGGGGCAATTCAACCGCAATCCTTTCAGAAGCGTCTCGAGGGTTCAAGCGGGGTGGTCGAGCTTAAGGCTGTAGGCGACGTACCCATAAGCCTGAAAGTGGCGGATGACAGCAAGATCGTCTACGAGAGCATTGGCGCCATTGCGGGAATCAATGTTCTATTTGACCCCGACTACACTTCCCGACGCATTCGCATTGAGTTGAACGGCGTAACGCTAGGTGAAGCCTTACAAATGGTGGCGCTGGAATCCAAGACATTTTGGCGGACAGTGACGCCCAACACCATCTTTGTGGCGGCCGATACGCCGGCCAAGCGCAAGGAACTGGAACAAAATCTCGTAAAGACGTTTTACCTTGCCAACCTGTCGCAGCCCACTGAATTACAGGACGTTGTCAACACATTGCGCACCATTTTGGAAGTGAGCCGTTTGACGCAGGTTCCCAGCCAAGGTGCCATTGTCGTTCGCGGGACGCCAGACCAGATAGCCTTGGCGGAGAAGCTGATTGATGATCTGGATAAGGCAAGGCCGGAGGTAATTGTTGACGTAGTGGTGATGTCGGTAAGCCGGGAAAAGATGAGGAACCTGGGAATTACCCTTCCTCAGAGCGCGTCGATTGCGCTTCAACCGAACGTCAACACTACCACCACGACTACGACCACAAATGGCACGACCACCCCGACGACGACGACTCCCACTAATAATGCGATCACGCTCAATAATTTCGCGACTCTGAACTCAACGGATTTCCAAGTAACCATTTCCCCGGCCACCGCAAATTTCCTCTACAACGACAACGACTCCAAGCTGGTACAAAACCCTCAAATTCGTGCATTGGATGGTCAAAAGGCCTCGCTGAAAATCGGCCAGCGCGTTCCTGTGGCGACGGGTTCATTCGGCGCAGGCGTCGGCGGCGTCGGGGTCACCAACTCCCTGGTCAATACTCAGTTTCAGTACCTCGACGTGGGTGTGAACATCGACATTACGCCCAGGATTCATGCGGGCAGAGAAGTGACTCTCAAGCTGGCGCTGGAAATTTCGGAAGTGGACTCCACGACCAACATCGGCGGCATCAGCCAGCCGGTTATTGGTCAACGGAAGATTGAGCATGAAATCCGCTTGCGGGACGGCGAGTCGAATCTGCTGGGCGGCTTGATGGAAGACACGGACACGAAGAGCTGGTCCGGCTGGCCTTGGTTGAGCCAGATTCCCATTCTGAAGTATCTGTTCGGTTCCGACAGTACCGATCGCCTGAAGAGCGAATTGGTGTTCGTATTGACTCCGCATATCGTGCGCGGCCAGGAATTGAGTCGCCTTAATGTGCAACCGGTTGACGTGGGCACCGGCAATCAAATTCAGTTGCGGCGACCGTTTGGCGATAATACAACGCCAAAGCCGGCGTCCGAGGCCGGCCAACCAACACCTGGGTCATCAAATAGCGGTCCGGCCAACGGGGCGCCAGCGAATAGCCCGACTGGTGCTGCTCCTGGTGCCCAGGTAAGGCCGCCGGGGGTGCCTGGGACCATGGCGCCAGGTGCGGCGAACGTGCCTCGTGCAGGAGCAGTGCCGGGAGCGCTCAACACCGCCACTGCCGGACAAAACGTTGTGCTTAATTTTGTGCCGGCAACGGTGGAGACCACCAAAGGCAGTACGTTTATGCTGGATGTGTCGGTCAATGGGGCTCAGAATCTGTTTTCCGCCCCCGTGCAGATTCAGTACGATCCGACGCGGTTGCAGGTGGTCAACGTTTCCAACGGAGACTTTCTGGGGAGGGATCAACAGGCGGTCGCGCTGGCTCAAAGGGACGACCCTGCCACCGGCACGATTCAGTTGACCGCGAACCGTCCGCCTAAATCCGGAGGAGTCTCAGGTCAGGGAACCGTCTTTACGTTGACATTCTTGGCAAAAGAAAACGGCACGGCAAGGGTGGCGATTGGTCGCGCCGGTTTGAAAGATGCCGCCAATGTGGACATCTCGGCATCGGGATCGCAGGCGGTGGTTAACATCAAGGATCTGGAAGTGAAGGCGGAAAGCAAGCACTAGGAGATTCAATTCCCGCGTTTTATGCGGTTGCACATGATTAATGCTCGCAGGCCTTGCTCCGGCATGACCATGCTTGAGCTCACCGTCACGGTCGCCATCTTACTGATCCTGACCGGGATGGCATTGCCAATGGCCCGCTTTAGCGTAAAGCGTGAGCGGGAGCGGATACTGCGCAACGAACTGTGGGAAATGCGCGACGCGATTGACCGTTATAAGGACGCCGCCGATCGTGGCGCGTTTCAAATCAAAATTGGTACCGAGGGTTATCCGCCGGATCTGGATACGATGGTGAAAGGCGTGGATGTGGGTACGAAGAAGGTTCGATTTCTTCACAAGATACCCAAGGATCCTATGACCAACAACACCGAATGGGGCCTGCGCTCCTTGTCGGATGATCCTGAGTCGGATTCCTGGGGTGGGCAGAACGTGTTTGACGTGTACTCGAAGTCGGAGGGGACCGCCCTCAACGGCACCAAGTACAAGGATTGGTAGCATGCCGGCGACTCCTCACCGCAGGAAAGCTCATTGGCGCTGCTCAGGCATGACTATGCTTGAGATGATAGTCACGGTTGCTATTTTGCTGATTCTGACCGGTATGGCCTTGCCGCTGGCCCGACTGAACATTAAACGCGATCGGGAAAGGGTTTTGCGGCGCGATCTCTGGGAAATGCGCGACGCGATTGACCGCTACAAGGATGTCTGCGACAAGGGCGCGTTTCGGCCCAAGCTTGGCAGCGAGTGCTATCCACCCGACTTGGATACGTTGGTAAAGGGCGAAGACGTAAACACCAAAAAGGTTCGTTTCCTTCGTAGGATACCAAGAGATCCTATGACCAACAGTACTGAATGGGGTCAGCGTTCGCTACAGGATGATCAGGATGCAGACTCCTGGGGCGGTCAGAACTTGTTTGACGTGTACACGAAATCCGAGGGGAAGGGCCTCGATGGAACCAAGTACAAGGACTGGTAGAGGCCATGAAGACTTCAGATTTAAGAGTTAAGAATCGTACCGCCATCTCTTTGCGACGGCAAAAATGGCTTTCTTCATTCTTAAGTCTTCTAACCGAAGTCTCAAGTGAAGGCCAGCGCGGCTTCACCCTGATCGAAATGATGGTGGTGCTCAGCATCATGCTGATCCTGCTCGCCCTCGCCTTGCCCAGCTACAACCACTCGATCATTCGAGCCCGAGAAGGAGTGCTACGACAGGACCTGTTCACCTTGCGCTCCTGCATCAACCAGTACACCGAGGACAAGCAGAAGGCTCCACAATCGCTGGACGACCTGGTGAGTGGCGGGTATCTAAAACAGCTTCCTCTCGATCCTTTCACAAACTCGAACAGCACTTGGCAGGCAGTCCAGGAAGACATCCTGGACAGCGTTGACCAGCAGGAGCCGGGCATCAGCGATGTGCACAGCGGCTCCAATCAAACGAGCATGGAAGGCACCGCTTACAGCGAGTGGTAAACGCCGGCGCCGTTCGCCCTAACCCCGTGCACCTGCAAATGCCGTTTCCATAACTGGTTCCAAATGGGCGGTGAAGTGACGGAGGAAAGGCGCTTCGTAGCTCATGCGCAGGCCGCGAATGTTTTCGCGCCGGCGCCAAACCTCAAGGATGACCTCGATTACGTAGTCGATATGGCTCTGCGTGTAAACGCGGCGAGGAATTGCCAGGCGCACCAGATCCATACTGGCAGACTTGCCAAACATGAGGGAACCGATCTCCACCGAGCGGATTCCACCTTCCAGATACAACTCACAGGCCAGGGCCACGCCAGGGAACTGGTCAGGCTGAATTTGCGGGAGAAACGCTCGGGCATCGAGATAGATTGCGTGTCCACCCGGCGGTCGCACGATGGGGACGCCCTCCGTAGCGATGTGATTGCCCAGGTATGCGGTTGAGGCGATTCGATACTTCAGATAATCCTCTTCAAGCGCCTCCTGCAGGCCGACGGCAATGGCCTCCAGATCGCGACCAGCCAAGCCTCCATAGGTTGGGTAGCCCTCGGTGAGAATAAGCAGGTCTTTCTCCTGTTGTGCCAGCCAGTCGTCGTTGGTGCAGAGAAATCCGCCGATATTGGCAAGGCCGTCTTTCTTGGCAGACATGGTGCAACCATCGCCAAGCTGGAACATCTCCTGGGCAATCTGCTTGGGACTTTTGTGGGCATAACCCGGCTCGCGCAGTTTGATGAAATAGGCATTCTCAGCGAAGCGGCAGGCGTCAAAGTAGAGCGGAATTTTGTGTCGACGGCAAATGGTGCTGACGGCGCGGGCGTTTTCCATGGAAACCGGCTGGCCGCCGCCGGAATTATTGGTAATAGTCAACATGACCAGAGGCACGCGCTCGCGCCCCACACGTTGGATCAAATCCTCCAGAGCACCCACATCCATGTTGCCCTTGAAGGGCCCGACGAAAGACGGTTGTTTGCCCTCCTTCGGCAGCAGGTCTATTGCCTCCGCGCCAACGAACTCAACATTGGCCCGTGTGGTATCGAAGTGTGTGTTATTGGGCACCACATGGCCTTTCTTGCAGATGACGCCAAACAGAATGCGCTCCGCGGCGCGGCCCTGGTGCGTGGGAATTACGTGCTTGAATCCGAAAATATTTTGCACGGAATCGCGAAACCGTCCGAAACTGCGGCTGCCGGCGTAACTCTCATCGCCCTCCATGATTGCGGCCCATTGATGGCTGGACATGGCTCCTGTTCCCGAGTCCGTGAGCAGATCGATCA
>JBEKOS010000116.1:0-9912 GCA_049521535.1 Terriglobales bacterium
GGGAGGTACATCCGGGGCATAGTGCCGTATGTTTCCCGTGACCGGCTTGCCGTCTTTTACCGCGCGTCGCCCGGTCAGCAGTTCGTACAGGACCAGGCCCAGCGCATACAGATCGCTGCGCCCGGTGGCGGCGGCGCCGCGCAGCAGTTCCGGCGCAATGTAGCCGGGTGTACCGGCAATCTCGGTGGAACTGGCGGTGTCGCCCGCCACGGCCAGGCCAAAATCCGCCAGCTTGGCCTGTCCGCGCCCGTCAATCATCACGTTGGCGGGCTTGATGTCGCGATGCAGCACGCCCCGGGCATGCGCCGCGGCGAGTGCGGCGGTGATCTGGCCGGCAAGCTCCATCGCCTTGGCCGTGGGCAGGCGGCCGAAACGCCCTACGAGTCCGGCCAGGTCCTCGCCGTCCACGTATTCCATGGTCAGGAACGTGATTTCGCGGCCGGCGTCGTCCTTGGCTTCAACCACGTCATGAACTCGGCACACATTGGGATGAGTAACCTCGCGCGCGTTGCGGACCTCGGAATAAAAACGCGCCAGCCACGCCTGGTCGTGCGCCAGCGATTCCGGCAGGAACTTGAGCGCCACGGTTTCGCCGAGCTTCAGATCCTCGGCGCGATACACCTGGCCCATGCCGCCGCGGCCGAGCAGGGCGACAATGCGGTAGCGCCCTGCCAGCAGGGTGCCCGGCGCCATCTGCTGCCCGTCGGACGGTCTCCCGCCGGTCGAACTGCGGGGCGTGCTGGGCCGCGACTGCGCCGGCATCATGGTGGGTGCGCTGGCGCTCGATTCCGTTGCGGCTAGGGTCGGATCCCCCGCGTCAGGTCGCATTGCCGCACCTAATGGTCATAGCTTGTTAGTTTACGGTATTATTCGCAGCGCAGGGCTTCAATGGGATCCATCTTGGAGGCGCGGATGGCCGGCACCATGCCGCTGGCAAGTCCCACCAGGGCAAGTATCAGGGTCGCGGTGATCAGGATGCCCGGATCGATTACCAGGCGGATGTCTCCGGCTTCGGCATTCTTGGCGACAGCGCTGTAGAGCGTGAGCCTCCCCACGGAAAGGGCGACGAAGTAGGCGAGTATCACTCCCAGAAATCCGCCCAGAAACGTGATGGTGAGGGCCTCGCCCAGAAACTGCAGAAAGATGTCGCGGCTGCGCGCGCCGATCGATTTTTCCAGGCCGATCTCGCGGGTGCGCTGCGCCACTGAAACCAGCATGATGTTCATCAGTCCCACGCCGCCAATGCCCAGGGTGAGCGTGCCGATGAATCCCAGCAGGATCTTCAAGCCCAGGGTGATGACTTCGAACTGGTGCACCTGGTCCATCAGATTGAACACAAGCAGCGCGCGCCGGTCGGACGGATTGAAGCGGTGCTGCGGGGCCAGCACGTAGCGTACGGACTGCTCCAGCCGCAGATACTCCGTGGTCTCATAGTTGAACCAGATGGAATCGAGGTAGTGAATGTCTTTCAGATCGCCCATGGCAGAGAACGGCACATAGACGGTGCGGTTGATGTTGTCGTCTCCTGCCTGCATCTTGGCCTTCAGCACGCCGATCACTTCAAAGCTGAGGCCGTCGATGCGGACGGATTCACCCAGCGCATTCCTTCCCGAAAACAGCTTTTCTTTAGCTTCGGAACCGAGCACCACCACCTGGGAGCGCTGCATCTCCTCCTGGTCGTTGTAGAAGCGCCCCTGGGCCACGGTGAGCGCGCGCACCGAGGTCACGTTGGGATAATTGCCGGTCACCTGAAAGGTGTAAGTCCGCGTTTCGAACTGCACGTTGGCCTGTTTGCTTGCCTCCGGCGTAATGTGCCCGATCTGCGGGATATTGCTGGTAAGCAGGTCGATGTCGTCAAGCGTGAAGCGAAGCTGTTCCCCGGCTTTTTGTCCGCCGGCCTGCATGGAGCTGCGGCCCGGGACCAGGATCATCAGCTTGGTTCCGAAGTTGGCGAAGATGTTCGCGCAGGCGCGTCCGAAGCCGTCGCCATAGGCCAGCAGCATGACCACGGTGGCGATGCCCCAGGCCATGCCCATCATCGTCAGGGCCGTGCGGCGCCGGTTGTAGCGCATGGCACTGTAGGCTTCGGCAAGGAGGTCTTTCAGCATGGGTCATTCCGACAGGACTTACTCCTGTCTCAGGGCTTCCACCGGCTGCAACATCGCAGCTTTGCGCGCCGGATATAGCCCCGCCACTATCCCCGCTATCGCCAGGCAGACAATCGCCAGCAACGCGGTCGAGGCAACAAGTTTAGGAGGATCAAACCCTTCGGGAGCGGGAAGCGTTCCCAGCGCGGCCATTAATCCGCCCGCGAAAACCATGCCTATGAACCCGCTCAACAAGGTAAGGATTGCCCCCTCGACAAAAAATTGGAACATTATGCTCCCGTTGGTCGCGCCCAGGGCTTTGCGCAGCCCGATCTCGCGGGTCCGCTCGTTCACCGCCACCAGCATGATGTTGATCACGCCAATGGCGCCCAGCGCCAGCGTGACCAGTCCCACGATGCCGAGGAACACATTCATGGAGTTGAAGATCATGCCCATCATCTCCGCCTGCTTTACGGTGTCCCAGCCTTCAAATGCATCCTCGTCGTGATAATCGAAGCCGTGGTTGCGCGCGATGATCTTGTGGGCCTCCTCCGTCGCCAGCAGATGATCAGCGGCCACGAGCGGCTGGTAATTGATGAAGGAGATCGCATTTCGTTCCTCTTCCCCCTTGATGGGAAAGGTCGTCGCCATCACTCTGTACGGGATGTAGCCGCGCATGTTGGTGGAATTGTCGTCGCCCCGGCCCACCCGCTTCACCGTGCCGACTACCTTGAAGCTGAGCCCGTCAAGCAGGATAGTCGCCCCAACCGCCGGGTGCCCCGGAAACAGGTTCTTGGTCATCTCGTCGCCGAGCACGATCACGTTCAGCCGCTGGCTGCCGTCCAGATCGTTCAGCCATCGCCCCTGGTTCATGGGCAGGTAGCGGATGCCGTTGTACTGCGGCTCTATACCCGTGATCTCGCCGTTGGCGGTGGCGAATTCGCTGACCGCATGCACATCACTGCGGGTGAGCACCGGCGTGGCGGCAAGGACGTGCGGCGCTTCCGTACGCATGTCTGCGTAGTCCTGGTAGGTGAGATGGTAGTAACGCGCCGAATTCATGCTTCCCGCCACCTGCGGCGCGCGGCCCGGAAAGAGGAACATGATGTTTTCGCCGTACTGGGACAAATTTCGCTTATTGCCCGAGCGAAAGCCCTCTCCCAGGCCGACCAGCAACAGCAGGGACCCCACTCCCCAGGCAATGCCGAACATGGTGAGGAAAGAGCGGAGCTTGTGCGCCCACAAGGCATGGACAATATGTGCCAGGATGTCCAGAACTGTCCGCATACTGATTCGATGTACCCGAACGATTAGACGAAGCTTAGGGGGATTAGTCTTGCAATCATCAGATCTGCATACCCTGTCGTGCATGGTTCTCGAATAAAATGAACCGAACGACCTGAAACAGCCACATGAGCACCCCTTCGTCCTCCATAACGTCGAAGCTGGCCCGAAGTTTCACGAAAAACGTGATCAACCGCGGCCAGGATTACTTCTGGACGGGCCGGGTGAAAATTCTGCGGGGCAACGATCACGAATTAGAGGCCAACATCCGGGGCACCGAAAATTATGGCGTCACGCTGTCCCTGAATGATGCCAGGCTGTCAGCCTGGTGTGATTGCCCGTACTTCGAAGGCGGCAATGCCTGCAAGCACCTTTGGGCGGCGTTGCTTGCCGCCGAAGCACGGGGCTTTCTGTCAAAAGTGGCCTCCGCCCCTCGGGTGGTTCTCGACCTGGATGCCTTCATGGTTGACGATGCGGACGATGAGCTTGGAGCGTACAAATTTTCACCTCGGCTTCCAGTTGTTCCCAAGCCGCCGCCCGTTCCCAAGCCGCCTGCCTGGCAGAGTCTGGTCAAGGAGGTTTCCCGCCAGCATTTGCTGGCTCATTGTCCCGCGCTCGCCTGGCCCGATAAGCGACAGATTATTTATTTGATTGACGGAGTCGGTGACAGCCTTGGGAACGGACTGAAGATTGTGCTGGCCGGTCGCGACCTCAAGGCAGATGGTAGCTGGTCGCGTCAGAGTGCGCTGTCGTTAAAGCGCGCCCAGATCGGAGACCTGCCCATTGCGGAGGATCGTGAAATTCTGACGGCATTGGCCGGGGGCAGGCAGCAATTCAGTTGGTATGTTATGGACGAATCCCTGGGACAGGAATTCCATGTCCTGCATCCGCTGGCGGAAACCCTCATTCCCAAGGCAATTCGCACCGGGCGTTGTTTTCTTCGCCATGACCGAACACCGGATTCGTTGATGCCGCTTTCCTGGGACGAAGGTGGTCCCTGGCAATTTCGGCTGGAAATCCGCCGGCAAAGGGATGCTCAGGAAAATTGGGAGGTCGCTGGAGCCTTCTATCGAAGCGACGAACAACTGGACGTGTCGGCTCCGACCCTGGTGAGCCGGGGCGGATTCCTGTTTCAACGGGACTGTGTGGCGCCATTGGCCGCCGACGCGCATTTTGAGTGGCTTTCGTACCTGCGCAGGTCCGGGCCAATCCGGGCTCCGGAAAATCACGGGGATGAGCTGCTGACAGCGCTGCTCGGCTCCGGAAACCTGCCCGCAGTGGCAGTGCCCGAAGAGCTTCGCTATGAGGAAGCGCTGGTCGTGCCGCGAGCCCGGCTGCTTTTCCGGGCCGTTGAGAATCGCTCTCCTCGCGAACATCTGTGCGCCGACCTGGCATTCGATTATGGCGGAAAGGTTGTGGCTTCAGCGGCCACTGACGACGGCATCTTCGATCGGGAGGCGCGCCGGTTCTTGCGCCGCAACCGCGACGTGGAGGCCGCCGCCGAGCGCCTGCTCATCGAGATGGGGTTCAGGTTCAGGATCCCAAATTATTATGAGCGGGAGCCGGCCTGGCTTCTGGCGCCGAGCAAGCTGCCGCGGGCGGTGCGGCAACTGGTGGAATTGGACTGGCACATCGAGGCCGAGGGAAAGATGTTTCGTCGCCCCGGCGCCTTTCACATGGAGGTGTCTAGCGGCGTGGATTGGTTCGAACTCCACGGTGAAGTGGACTATGGCGGCAGCGCGGCACGGCTGCCTGCGCTGTTGGAAGCATTGCGCCGGGGCAACACCATGGTGCGCCTGGAGGATGGCGCATATGGGATTGTGCCCGAGGAGCTGCTGCGCCGCATCGGTATGCTCGCGGGAATGGGAACACCGGAGGATGGACACATCCGTTTTGGCCGCTGCCAGGCCGGCTTACTTGACGCCCTGCTTGCGACTCAACCCGAGGCAAGCTGCGATGAGACCTTCACCCGAATGCGCGATGAACTGCGCAGCTTTCAAGGAGTGGATGCCGCCGAGCAGCCCGCTGGTTTTAATGGAACCCTCCGCCATTACCAGTGCGAGGGCCTGGGCTGGTTGCACTTTCTGCGCCGTTTTTCGTTCGGGGGGTGCCTGGCGGACGACATGGGCGTGGGCAAGACGGCGCAGGTGTTGGCGCTGCTGGAGACACAGCGCGAGCTGCGCGCCGCCGGCGAGGCGGTTGAACCTTCGCTCGCCGTGGTGCCCAAGTCGCTCATCTTTAACTGGATGCAGGAAGCGGCACGCTTCACCCCGCAACTGCGCGTGCTCGATTACACAGGCATGGCACGCAACGAGAACGATTTCGCCAATTACGATCTGGTTCTGACCACTTACGGCACGCTGCGCCGCGAAATCATGCGCCTGAAGGATTTCACTTTCGATTACCTGGTGCTGGACGAAGCCCAGGCGGTCAAGAATGCAAACACGGAAGGTTCCAAGGCAGTGCGCCTTCTCCACGGGCGGCACCGTCTGGCCCTCAGCGGCACACCCGTGGAAAACCATTTGGGCGAGCTATGGACGTTGTTCGAATTCCTGAATCCAGGCATGCTGGGCACGGCCAGCGTGTTCAAACGAGCGGGCAGCGCGGGCCGCACTCCGGACGAGGCAACCCGGCGTCTGCTGTCCGGAGGCCTGCGTCCCTTCATCCTGCGGCGCACCAAACAGCAGGTGGCGCCCGAGCTTCCGCCGAAAAGCGAGCAGACCGTTTATTGCGAGATGGAACCTCCGCAGCAGAAGCTATACAACGAACTGCGCCGCCACTATCGCGAGGCGCTGCTGAAGCGGATTGAAACCAGCGGCATGGCGAAGTCAAAGATCCAGGTGCTGGAAGCCTTGTTGCGCCTGCGCCAGGCTGCCTGCCATCCCGGCCTGCTGGACGCGAAACGCCTGGGCGATCCGAGCGCAAAACTCGACCTGCTGCTTTACAAGCTGCGCGAGACCCTCGAAGAGCGGCATAAGGCGCTGGTGTTCTCACAATTCACGAGTTTGCTGAGCATTGTACGCAGCAGGCTGGATGCCGACGGAATCGTTTACGAATATCTTGATGGCGCCACCAATAACCGCCAGGAACACGTGGAACGCTTCCAGAACGATCCTGAGTGCAGGCTATTCCTGATTTCCTTGAAAGCCGGGGGACTGGGACTGAATCTCACAGCCGCGGAGTATGTGTTCCTGCTTGATCCCTGGTGGAACCCGGCAGTGGAAGCTCAGGCGGTGGATCGTGCGCATCGCATAGGGCAAACGCAACATGTATTTGCCTACCGCCTTATCACGCGCGACACGGTCGAGGAGAAGGTGCTCGAGTTGCAAAAGACCAAGCGTGACCTGGCGGCGGCCATTATCAGCGAAGACAATAGCGTGATTCGGGACCTCCGCCGGGAAGACCTGGAACTGCTGCTTTCGTAGCCGGTTCTACTTTCCGGCGAAGCCCTGCAACATCCACAGGCTGCTGGAGCGCTTGGCTATCGAGTAAGCAAAGCTCTTGCCGTCGGGTCCCAGCGTGAACCGAATCGCCGGATTCAGGTGCGACTGCGGCCTCAGACCGCTCTCCAACTGCTTGATGTCGTGCAGCTTCGCGGTTTCGATGTCAAGAGAGAATAGAAACCATTTACCTGCGTCAGTGCGGATGCCGTAGGCGGTCTTGCCGTCCTTGGAAAATCCAAGGTTTGCAGTCTTGATGGTTCCGAGGTCGCGGTGCTGCTTCCCATCGGGAGAGACCAAATGCCACCCAAGGTTGCTGTCGGGATAGGAAATCCAGTTTCCATCCGGTGACCAGGAAAGCACCCCTACAGAGCCATCAACAAGTTTCTTTGCTACCACTCCGCCGGAGGTCTTCACGATTTTCAAGCTCGTCTTGCCGTCCGGTTCAACGGCGGTGAAAGCGAACTGCGCGCCATCGGGAGACCAATCCCCTGCCCACTGTTCCCTGGCCGTCTCGGAAGCATCCAGCAACCGAACCGGGGCACCGCCTGCCACCGACGCCTCCCATAGCAGGCTTTCGCCCGACTTCTCCACGGTGACGAAGATGACCCGGGTGCCATCCGGCGAGAGTACCGGAGCAAACATCCACTTGGGTGGATCCGACGCAAAACTGGCCCGCGTTATCAGCGGACGATCCGGGCCCTCCCTAGGGTGCAGCCAAATATCTTCCGGACCCAACCGGTCGGAAACGTAGACCAGCGAATCCGACTTGGCGGCCCAGGCAGGCATCGCCTCCGAACGCGCCGACACAATCAGGTTCTGCGTCGAGCCGTCCAAGACTGACATGGAGACGATGTCGTAATCAATATCACTTTCCGAAAAGAGAATGGATTTGCCATCCGGCGATACCGCCGGCACGGCCTCGGCCCCTGTGCCCTGCGTAATCTGCTGCAAGCCATCGGAACGGGTATCGGCGAGAAACAGGTGCCGTGAAGCCCCTATGCCATACACGGCCGAAGCAATGATATGCCGGTTGTCCGGCATCCAGGCGAAAGGCGGAGTTCCCCCATCATGCGGCAGTTTGCCCAGGACCTGGCGCGGAGTACCCGAACCTGCCGGCCAGGGCAACAGCCAGGACTCTTCTATTCCGGAATCACCTGCGCGAATAAACAGCAATTGCCTGCCGTCCGGCGAAAATCCCATTTGCGGAGTGTTGAAGTAGGAGTGCGAAGACACCTGCGACGCAGGGTAGCGGTGCAACGGCGATCCGATGGGCTCGGAAATGTACAGGTCATAGAGATTATCCTCACCCCTGTTCATGATGATCCCTGCTTTGCCGTCAGGAGATACAGCCAGCGTGCGCCCTCTGTATCCCGATCCCGGCGCTTCCGGCAGAGTCCACAGTGTATCTGGCTCTCCACCCACGGCACCAATGGAAAGTACCTTGTCCGGTTCACCCTTAGGAGAAGTCTGCAGATAGAGAATGTGCGATGAATCCGGTGACCAGCCGAGGGGACGCACACTGCCGGGATTATGAGTCAACTGCCGGGGCGTCGGAGAATCCAGCGTGCGCAGAAAGAGCTCCTGATCGTCACCCACGTCTCCGGCGTACACCGCCATTCTGCCGTCAGGCGACCACTTGGGATCGCTCGCATTCACCGCAAAGGGCGTATATTTGTAGTCCGCAAGCTGCACACCGCCCGGGTGCAGCCACCATGCGCAGGCGCCGGCCAGCACCGCCGCCAGCACTACCAGGCCAACCGTGACGCCCATGCTGAGGCCTCGCCGCCTCGCGCCAGCCTGCAACGCGGCCGCGACCTCCGGCGGCACCGGCTGCGTGCTGCTGCTGGTAAACGACTCGGAAAAATGGTCGCGCAGGGTACGCAGTTGCTGGTACAGATCCCGCGACGAATCGTACCGCCGCGCCGGGTCCTTCTCCAGGCATCGTTCCACCAGCCATTTGAGCGGCGCCGGAATTCGGCCCGTCAGCGGCTCCGGCTCGTCTCGAACGATCGCTGCCATTGTTTCCACGGCAGAGTCGCGTCCAAATGCCTGCTTGCCGCTGAGCATTTCGTAAACGATCAGGCCAAAAGAAAACTGGTCGGCGCGGTAGTCTGCCTCCTGGCCTCTGGCCTGTTCGGGGCTCATGTATGCTGCCGTCCCCAGGACCACGCCGGGGCTCGTCAGGTACTCCGTTGCCGACGAAGCAATGGTTTCGGTACTGGCGCCATTACCAGATCCACCACTCGTCTGCGGCAACACTCGCGCCAGCCCAAAGTCGAGGATCTTAACCCGCCCGTCGCGGGTCACCATCACGTTTTCCGGCTTTAAGTCTCGATGGACAATGCCTGCTGCATGCGCCGCTGCCATTCCGTCCGCGAACTGTGTCGCCAGTTCTACCACCTGCCTTACCGGCACGGCGCCCTGCCGCATCTGCACCCGCAATGGCTCGCCCTCCACCAATTCGCTTACGGTGTACTCGAAACCTTCGGCGTTTCCCACCTCATACAGCGCCACAATGTTGGGATGACTGAGGGCTGCCACCGTTCTGGCCTCGCGCTCAAAACGTGCTCGCCGGTCGGCATCGCGGGCAAACGACTCAGGAAGAACCTTGAGGGCGACTTCGCGCCCCAGGCGGCTATCGCGAGCGCGGTACACTTCGCCCATTCCGCCGACGCCCAGCGTCGAAACGATCTCATAGGGTCCAAGTTTGGTGCCGGGAGTAATTGCCATCCGCGCCATTATAGCCGCACGAGCCTTTCGCCGCAGGTTGATGCCGATAAACGCGGATCAGGCAGGATTCAACGGCTATTTCAGGGTATCGCTACGGTAAAGATGTCCAATGTCGGTTCGATATGCAAAGGCCATCCACCGGCCATCAGGAGTAATGGCAACCGGAACAGTCATGGGCCTGAGGCCGATCTGCTCCTTGGGCTTGACTACTTGCCACACTTCTCGCTGGCCCGAGTTGACATCTACCTTGTAGATGGTGATGCCGGTGAGGTTCGGCACCTGCGTGAATACATGTTTCGAATCCGATGTCCAGCCGATCGGGACGTCCGCTGATTGAAGGCCCGGAACAGGCTTCGTGGTGGTGTCCG
>JBEKOS010000116.1:9928-11015 GCA_049521535.1 Terriglobales bacterium
TCCCTATCACCCAGGCGCCATTTTGTGGAATCAGAAAAGTCTGTCCGTCCGGCGACGGTCCCACGAGCCAGCTAAGAATCCCGGAAGCGACGAGCTTTGGCGTCGAACCGTTTGTATCGGTCATGTACAAACCGGCGGCGCCTCCCGACTGGCGGGACTGAATGAATAGAATATGTTGTCCGTCTGGAAACCAATGCGCCATGTCGGGTTGAACTCCGTCCCAGTGCAGCGCGTGCGCCTGGCCTGCTCCCACGGGCACAACCTGGATGCGAGCCGACGGATCGCCGGACATCACGACCAGCGCCCATTTTCCGTCGGGAGTAATATCCGTGGCGGAACCACCTCCGCCTATGCGAATTGCGGGTGAACCGTCGCTGTTGCGGATGTATGCAGCGTAATCCTTGCCCGCATGTTCGGAATAATCGGTGAACAATACCTTGCTTCCGTCCGCTGAAATCCTGGGGTTGTCTGAATCATCGAGCCAGGTGATATCGCGCTCTTCGGAGGCGCCGTGCTCGACCATCCCCATTCCCTGCCTCCCCTCTTCGGCCGAAAGCAGGGCGCGGCCTGAAGGTGCGATGTCGTGGATGCGGCTGGCAGCCGTCCCGCAATATATTGTCCGCAGCTTGCCCGGCAAGCTGACGGCTCGAATGCAATATTGATCGCTGGATTCCGCACCAGAGAACCAAACCTCTTTGCCGGATGGCGACCACGCCAAACCCTCCAAGGCCTCCCAGCCGGCCGAGAGGACGCGCGTATTCCCGGAACGGTCTATCAACAGCACGTCGCCGCGGTCATCAATGCTCTGCGGCGGGTGACGAAATAGCGCAATCTGCGTTCCATCGGGAGAGACCCGCAAGTCAGAGATCCAATTCTCGGTTTCGAGCAAAACCTTACCGATCGGATACTGCAGCCGCCATTTGCCGTGATCGCGATCAATTACCGCAAGTTCACTCCCATCCGGCGACCAGTCGGCGTCAAACACATTTTCGAGCAGCTCGCGGGTCGCACCACTGCCCATCGGAGCGGCTGCCAGGGTGCCCACTGACTGGTAGTGCGCGTAGTATTGCGGGCGGACCAGAACAGC
>JBEKOS010000117.1:0-9905 GCA_049521535.1 Terriglobales bacterium
CCGCCGGGGGACATCATCGTATCCCGTCGGAAACAACGGAAACTACGTGAGCCTCCCTGGGATTTCCACGCCTGACTTGAGAATAAACCGATCCCGGGCATCGCTGGACACGACTTCCGGGCACTGCTTTCGTGATATACGATGAGTGCATCCGCTATTGCCGAGGGGGTCCGATTTTCAGGGAGAAAGCTTCATGACGCGCGAGGCTTCGATTCGACGCAGCACAGGCGCTCTACGCGCTACGGTCTTGGTGGTGGTTCTGGCGTTGTCCCCATCGCTTGCCGGGCAAACCGGGGCTACTTTCTATGTATCCACCAGCGGCAACGACAGCAATCCCGGCACGGCCAGCTCGCCCTGGCTGACCATCCAGCACGCGGCAACTTCGGTCGCGGCCGGCGCAACGGTATATGTCTTGGGAGGGGTGTACAACGAATCCGTGAATTTTCCCTCGTCCGGAACGGCAACGGCTCCGATTACCTTCCAAAGCTATCCCGGCCAGACCGCGGTCATCGATGGCACCGGCGTGAGCTGCTGCACGTCGAATCCGGCTTCGAGCGGCAACGAAACGCAGGGTTTGATCAATATCGTGAACCAGAGCTACCTCATCGTCAGCGGATTTGAAATTCGCAATTTTACGACCAGCAAGGCGCCGTACACGCCCGCCGGCGTCTGGATCACCGGTTCGGGGACGGGCGTTCAGTTGCTGAACAACCTGGTGCACAATATCACGACCTCGTCGGAAAAGAAGGGCAACGCCTTCGGCATCGCCGTTTACGGCACCTCGCAAACTCCGATCAGTTACCTGGTGATCAGCGGCAACGAGGTTTACAGCCTAAAGACCGGCCAAAGCGAATCGGTGAACGTGGATGGAAATGTGACCCATTTCGCCATTACCAACAACCTGGTTCACGACAACGACAACATCGGCATCGACGCGATTGGGTACGAAGGCGTGAGCCCGGTGGGTTACGACGAGGCTTCGTACGGGGAGATCAGCGGGAACACGGTTTATGACATCAGCGGAATTGACAACCCGGGTGAGGGCGATTCCTACGACGCCGACGGCATTTACTGCGACGGGTGCTCATACGTCACCATCGAGCGGAACCTGATCCATAACGTCGACTATGGCATCGAGGTCGCCAGCGAACACAAGACCTGCCAGAGCAACGGCACCGAATGGTCCGGCCCGGATAACACCGGAACCGCCGCCACCGGCACTTCCCCCTGCAATGGCCGGTATGTTACGGTGCGCAACAATGTGGTCTACGACTCCAATGCCTGCGGTATTTCCATTGGCGGCTATGCCGCCGCGGTAGGCGGTAGCGCCAACGTCGTTATCGTCAACAATACTCTGTACAACAACAGCACGCAGCACCAGACGGGCGAATTCCAGATTCAATACCACGTAGGGAGCACCCAGGGAGACTACTTCGAAAACAACCTGGTTTATGCCGGGACATACAACGAATGGATTTACAGCTACGTTGCTCCCACGACGACCTACCCTGCTCCGCCTGCGGCGCTCAATTGGAACCTATGGTACTCCGCCAAAGGCTACGTAAAAGGAACGTCGATTGACTGGGCAAAGGTCAGCAGCTACGGCAGCTATGCGACCTTCCGGAGCACTACCGGGGAGGACGCGGATTCTGCCAACACGAATCCTCTTTTCGTCAACCTAGGCGCCACGCCTCCGGACTTTGACGTCACCGCGGCTTCGCCAGCCGTCAATGCCGGGAGTACCAGCCTCTCCTGCAGCGTCGGCTGGTGTGATCCGGCAGGCAGTTCGCCCGGCTCCATCTATGGCAGCGTCGACTTCGCCGGAAACGCCCGGGTGAACGGCTCGAGCATTGACATTGGCGCTTACCAATCGACTGGCGTGGCCAACTCATTGGCTGCAGCTTTAACGGCGGGGACGTACGCTCTCCAGCCGGGCCAGATGACCACCCTGACCGCCACGGTCTCGGCCACTCCCGGCGATGGAGGTGCGCCCAGCGGCACGGTGAAATTTATGCTGGGTTCAACTTTGCTGACGACGGAAACGCTTTTGCCGGCCGGCGCGACGGCTTCTACGGCACGCCTCCCGCTCAGTGCGTCGGAGCTCGCGCCAGGCGCCAATAGCCTGACGGCGGTATACTCAGGGAATTCTACTTACGGCAGTTCGGCTTCTGCCCCCATCACGGTAACCCTGCAGTAGAGCGGGAAAGGGACGGGGGGAGGGGGCAGACTGAGCTAATTAATTTCACGAGTCGCCGGTGAAACCACACCAGTGGATTACGATGAAAAAAACACCTGAACCAAGCGGAGAACGCAACCGTGACAAAACGCAAGAGAAGCGGAGTAGATGAGTACATAGCAAGATGTCCAAAAGAGGCGCAAGGCAATCTGGCGAAGATCAGAGCGGCCATACAGGCTGCAGCGCCTGGCGCAACTGAACGCACCGATTATTTCCAAATGCCCGGTTATTCCTATCCAGGATTTGATTACGACGGGATGTTTGTGTGGTTCAGCTTCAAGAAACCGCACGTACGCCTACATGTACGCCCTCCAGTAATACAAGAACATATCAAGGAACTGGCAGATTATGTTACTACGAAGGCCATTGTCAGCTTCCCCATGGGTAAACCAGTACCAATGACATTGTTGAAGAAACTGGTGAAAGCAAGCGTAAAAGTAATGAAGGATAAGTCTGAATTGACTTCGCCATCAGGATTGTAATCTTTCGGTCGGCGTCAGTCCGGCCTAAGTAACTCTTCGATCCGTACCTCGACCATAATTACTCGTTCAAACCGCATCGTTCTCTGGTATCTACCAAGTGTGTGTCCTGCATAAATCTTGGCAGTGACTCCCGACGCGTCTGTCCAAGAAAAAGACCTGTCATCTTGAGCGAAGCGAAGGATCTATGCATTTTGCGTGCGGCAGAACAGTATATAGATCCTTCGCTTCCCACCCCACCACGCGCAAGAACGGCGTGTGGCGGGGACCCCGTTCGCTCAGGATGACAGACGCTTTGGTTGCAAAGAATTAGGCGAGACGCGACACTGGTTCGGACCAGAGATCGATAAGAACGCGGGAACTAATCCTTGTCATTTGGAACAAACGCCGGTCATAGTCGATCCAGCGCGACCATTCGACGCGCACCTTCCGCGCATCGGGATGCAATGGATTGAACAGACAGTTGGTCGATTCCGGCGACGGCACGAATTCATTGCTGCTGGAGCTTGGCGCGCCATTGTGCCGCTTGCTCCGGTCTGGACCACTGCGAGTACAAATTGACAATCGCTTCTCCGGACGTACGAATCCACTTCTTTTCTTTGGCCGGCATGGTTGCAGAGTGCTGCCTCATGCCGTCATAACCGCTCAGCAGCAGCGGTTCGGCTTCAGGATATCGTCGCTGGCCGGCCAGAGCCTCTCCCAGAAACGCCTGCGCGCGGAAAAGCTGCCAATCGTTATGGTCTCCCTTTTCCCGGAAGGCGAGCGCCTGGCGGAGCAGGGATTCTGCCTGGCTGTATTTGCGCTGCCTGGTCAGGTTCTGGCCAAGCAATTCACTAACGTTGGCTGCGTTAGATTCCCCATCGCTGCCAAAGCGGCGAAAACCCTGCAACGCATGCTGCCACGCCTGCTCCGCACGCGACAACTCTCCTTGTGCATCGTAGGCCCACCCCAGCGCCACCTCCGACCTGAGAGTTTCCGTCGCCCCGGGGCCAACGGTTGCGCTAAATCCCTGGACGACCTTCTCCAGCAAAGAAATCCCCTCGGAGGCTTTGCCGTCTTCCACGTAGGCTTGGCCGAGATTGGTTTCCACTGCGAGAGTGTAGGGATGCCGCTCACCATACATTTTCAGGTAAACCGATCGCACCTGGTCAAGAAGCTTCTCGGCCTCGGGGTAATTGCCCTCTCCGATCAGCACTTTCGCGAGACCGTACATCTCGCGGTTGGTGAAGGGATGTTCCGGGCCGTAAAGGCGGCGGTAGCTCTCCAGTCCCTTTGCCAGAAGCGCGCGGGCCTCGAAATACCGGCTTTCAGAAATGTATAGCGCGGCCAGGGTATCGCTGGTGTCCAGCGTATGCTGATTGTCGTAACCCAGGTCTCGCGACTGGAGCTCGAGAGCTTTTTTCACCAGCGGTTCCGCCTTCGCGTACTGATCGTCCAGGAAATATAGCGCCGCCAGGTTCTGCATCGCGACCACTGTCATCGGGGCCTCGGGCCCCAGCCTGCGGGTTTGACCTTCGAAGGCAGTTTTCGCCGCGCTTATCGCCTCAGGCATCTTGTCCTCATCAATCTCGATCTTGGATAGCGCCATCAGGAGGTCAAGCGTTTCCGGATCGTCGGCGCCGCGATGAGCCGCGCTCAATTCATGGGCCCGGCGCATCTGCGCCTCAGCCTGGGGATACTGGCCCAGGCCGTAATAGGCATCGCCGATCGTCTGGTGGATCGCGGATTCGACCAGGGGCTGGCTCGCAAGGCTTTTTGGCGCCTTTTCCGCCGCCCGATCCAGCAGTGCTCGCACCTTGATGTCCGGATCCGGTTTCGTGCCCGCGCCGCCCTGCGACTCCGGGTTGGCCTGTGACAACAGATCATCCCGAATAAACTGGTTGACGGCCTTGGCGATGGCAGCCTCCGAGTCGGCGCGGTCGCGCTGCACCAGCGCCGCCTTCTCCGCCCGCCGGGCTCGGGCCGCCTCCAGGGTGCTCGCAATGATTCCCACGATAAGCACAGCCATGACTGCCGTGACACCCGCTACCAGCGCCTTGTGCCGGCGCGCAAACTTCTGCAATTGATAGCCCGCGCTCGGCGGACGGCCAATGATCGGCTCATCGGCCAGGTAGTGCCGAATGTCTGCGGCAAAGGCATGCGCGGTCTGATAGCGCCGGTCCCGGTCTTTTTCCAGCGCTTTGGCGACGATCGTTTCCACATCGCCGCGGTAAAAGCGGCTCACACTGCTCAGCGGCCTGGGGTCGGTGACGCGGATCGTCTGCACCACTTCATGGAGGTGCCGCGAAAGCTGGTAGGGCATCTTCCCCGCCAGCAATTCGTAAAGAATCACCCCGAGTTCATACACGTCGCTGCGCGTGTCGAGCGCCAGCGGATCGCCCAGCACCTGCTCCGGACTCATGTAGGCCAGCGTGCCCAGCAGTTGGCCCATGTCGGTTTGGCGCGTCGCCTGGGTATCGCTGTCGGTAATCAGGGCCAGCCCGAAGTCGAGGATTTTGGACTGTCCGTTTTCGTCCACCAGAATGTTGCCGGGTTTGAGATCGCGGTGAATGATGCCGCGTTGATGGGCGTGCTCCACCGCCTCGCAGACCTGAATCATCAGCTCCAGTCGCTGGCGTGGGTTCAGTCCCTTGGCATTGGCATAGTCGGCCAGGGCTTGGCCGTGGATGAGCTCCATGGCATAGAAGGGCTGATCGCCGAATGCGGTTTTGGCGGTGCCGGCTTCATAGATTTGCGCAATGCCGGGATGATGCAGACGGCCCAGCGCCTGAGATTCCTGCTGGAAGCGGCGGAGAAGATCAGGCCCAGCCCAGGCGGCCTTGATCACCTTGAGCGCCACGGTGCGGCGGGGATTTTCCTGTTCCGCCTCGTACACGGCTCCCATCCCGCCCTCGCCCAGCAGGCGCACGATCTTGTAGCGTCCGATGCTCGCCGGAAATCGCCGCGCTTCACTGGTGAAATCTGAAGCTTCGCTGATGGTGGCCGCGCTGTCCGGCTGCAGCGGGTCTGGCGGCGCACTCGCGACCGGGCTGTCGTCAGGCATAGGCCCTCCGTCTTCTGGAATGCCCGAACATTGGCAGTATAGTGGAAAGCAAGTTTATGAGAGAACCGCTCTGCCTATAGGCCGCGACCTATGTTTCGGGAGGAAGACTTACGGATTAATCGGGCCGTTCAGGCCCGACTCTCCGCTTCGTTACCCACCGCACGTGGCTCGCACGTCAGCGGCGATTCCGTTGGTTCTTGGGAAAGTGGAGAGGGCTCCCAAGCGTCTGTGAGAACTCGGTTATCGAGTTGCTGAACCACCGTCATTGTCATTCTGAGCCCCGCGTTGCCGCGCATGTTTGATGCGCGAGCAACGGCGCGGCCGAAGAATCTATGCTAACCAGAAGTTAGTCGCTTAATAATCACATTTTTCCCTGCTATCCCGAAGTGCTTCGCTGCGGCCAGGAGATGCTCATCGTTCGAATAGACGATGCGGAAACCCGACTCGGCGGCGGTAGCCAAGTGAATGGCATCGGCCGCTCGAAGAAACACGGTTGCCGTGATGACAACTCATATTGCAAGTAAATGGCTCTGGAGCGCCAGTGATTCGGACGCGCCGCGCTACTGCAGCTTCGCGTACTCCGCCTTGGCTTCTTTCAGAGTGGGGATATCAGGGTCGGCGTCTCCCCAGAGAGTGAGGGAATCCCGATACGCCACCTTTGAGATATCGCTGGAAGATGGCATCAGTGCGGGCGAGGCCGAGAGTTACGGGCGAGTGCGCTGTTATTGAGATGCCGCGCGGGCGTCGCGCAAGAGGACTACGTCAGAGACGATATGCACGCCAGAGACTGCGAGCAACTTGCCGTCCGGGGAGAATTGAAACGAGAAAATTCGATTCGACATGAAGTTGGTCAACCGATGACCCGGCGAGCCATCGATCGGCTGCATCCATACGTTGCCAACGCCGTTTTCCACGATGCCGTATGCCACCGCCCTGCCATCCGGAGTGATCGCAATTGGAGGAGAAATGTCAGCCCGAGGATCGATATATTTCGCCGGCGTCTCGGAGATCGTGGTCACATCAACGAGGGCAACTCGTCGCGTGGCAGATCCCGTGGCTGGATCGTCTCTCACTTCGACCTCCGGCAGCCACCTGCCGTCGGGGGAAAAGTTTACTCCGCCCTGCATCCATCCGGTGGGGACGATGCTAGCCCTAACGAGTTCCGGAGAGCCCCCGTCGATGGGCATCTTCATCATTCGAAGCGTATCGCGGTCATAGTAGTAAAAAGATCTTCCATCCGGCAGGCAGCGTGGATTTGCGTCATTCTTGCCGCTCGTAAGCTGTTTTGGACTCGACCCATCCGCGTCCACGCGCCAGATATTCATCGCGTTCTTTCCCTCTCGCAGATACGTGCTGAAGAGAATGGGCCCGCCTCGACCGCAAACCGACGACGACTCTATGATTTCGGATGGGTCGCTCAAGAGAGTCGTTTGCCGGTTGCCGTCGGGCGATATTCGCAGGATCGAGCTTGCCGTGGTGACGATTAAGTCTCCCTGGCTGTCCCAATCCACGACGCCGACAGCAGTCTCGTTGGGAAGGCCTGGAACCGTCACCGCCACTCCTTGGCCGGTCGTAGGCTGAAGGAAAACGGAATCAGACCTTTGCCGCTGAATCGAAACCATCGCCCTGTCGTCACCAGAAAGGCTTAACCCTTGGTAGCCACGTGAGTCGTTGGTGAGCGACCGGAATCGGCCATCGGGATAGGAAACGAAGCCGATTTGCCCATTCGTTGAGACCGACGAACGATCTGTGTAGTTCACGAGCAGTCCGCGCCCATCCAGGGTCCACGCCAAGTCTGAGAATTTCCTGTTCGGGGAGGACGTGAGTGGAGTGTCCCTGGCGCTCGCCATCTCGAATGTGATGATTTGTCCGCCGGAAATAAAAGCGATTCGTTTTCCGTCGGGCGACCAGGAGAGAACCTCACAGGAACCCTTGGCGATTTGGAGAATCTTTTCGTCACTTCCGTCCAAATTCGAGGAAAGAAGACGATACTTGCCGACTTCTGGATCGTTGTCGCGGACGTACGCTATGCGCTTGCCATCCGGTGAAAACGTTGGTCCCCCGTCAACATCGCGCACCAAAAGTTGTGGCGTACCGCCGAGCACCGGCATGCGATACATCAGGTACATCTCCGCGGCGGCTTCCCCCGTTTTGCGGTAGAAGATAAAGCTTCCGTCGGGAGAAAACGCGGGGCCGCTTATTGCAAAAGGATCAGGCTCGAGGACCTGAGTGTTGCTGCCGCTCGGCAGGTTGCGAAGCCACAGGCCATGTTTTCCTTTGTCGCTAACCACGCTTACGACGTACTTCCCGTCCGGGGAAATGGCCGCGTATGCTGCCTTGCCCGAGTTTGTGACTTGCGAGACAGTGAAGGTTTGAAACGGGATCGTCACCGTCCGGTTCGCCAATAGCGAGTACACGCCGTAGCCGGCCGCGACCACCACCACAAGCGCAACCACGACGCCCGCCGAAAGACCTAGTTTGTGCTGCTTCGCTGCAGCGGCTACGACCGAACTGCTGGAGGCATGCGCCACTCCACTTTTCGACCGCACTTCCAAGTCCCTTCCAGCGCGAAACACAAGCTCGTTGGAGGATGAACCGGATGCTCGCGATTGCTCGGGCTCAACCTCCACTGGCGCTACACTCGAAGCTATAGCCCGCCCCGTTTCTGAGTCCCGCTTCAGCCTTTGCAAATCCGTTCGCATATCGGCTGCGTGCTGGTAGCGCAGGTTGCGATCTTTCTCCAGAGCCTTATTGATGATGTCTTCCAGCTTGGCAGGAATCTCACGGTTGAACCGAATCGGCGGGGTTGGGACAGAGTCGAGGATCGCTTTGAAAATAACTCCCGAACTTTCGCCATGAAAGGGCAATGCCCCTGTCGCCATCTCGTACAACACCGCCCCAAACGAGAACAGGTCACTCCGTGCATCCAACTCTTTTGCCCGCACCTGCTCCGGCGACATATACGCCACTGTCCCCAGCATGGTTCCGGGACTGGTCAGATGTTCGGAGTCTACCGTTCGGGTTTCAATAGAAGGAAGGTTGCTCGACGAACCGCCTGCCAGACTGACCTTCGCCAGGCCAAAGTCCAGAATCTTCGCGTGACCACGCTTGGTGACGAAGATGTTCGCGGGCTTGATGTCACGATGAATGATGCCTTCGGCGTGCGCGGCGTCCAGCGCGTCCGCAATCTCAACGGCGAGGGAGAGAATCAACTCGGTTTCCATCGGATGCCCATCGATGCGATGCCTGAGCGTCACGCCATCCAGATACTCCATGGCGATGAAAGCTTCGCCGTGTTGGTCATCAATTTCGTAGATAGTGCAGATATTGGGATGGTTGAGGGCCGAGGCGGACTGCGCTTCCCGCTGGAACCGCGCCAGCGCTTGCGCGTTTTTCGAAATGTCGTCGGGCAAAAACTTGAGGGCGACAAAGCGATGCAGCTTTACGTCTTCCGCCTTGTAGACCACACCCATCCCGCCACCGCCTAGCTTTTCGACGATGCGATAGTGCGAGATTGCCCGGCCGATCATACGGGGAACGCCCCACTTTCAGATGGCATCATCTTAAGAGTACGGCAGCAGCCAGTCAACGAGGGCCAGTCCCTGGTGACTGCGATTTGTCGCGAACTGATTTCCGGTGAACCCACAGACTTGTCATCCTGAGCGCAGCGAAGGACCTGTTTATCTTCTGTATGCAGACGCACAAACAGCGGGTCCTTCGCTACGCTCAGGATGACAATTTATATTTTGAGTAATTGGCTAGGGAGCACAGGTGATTAGGACGACACCGCGCTACTGCAGCTTCGCGTACTCCGCCTTGGCTTCCTTCTGGATGGGGATGTCGGGATCGGCGTCTTTCCAGAAGGTGAGGAAATCTTAGTAGGCGGTGAGGGCGCGAGTGCGGCCGAGATTGGCCTCCGCTCCCTGCGAGGTTCTCGATTGCAAGGCGTTGGCACGGGCGAGGCCGGGTCCAGCGAAGGGACGTGCTGATTGAGCGTCTAATTTGGCTTCTGGGCGGGGGTGTGCGAATCCTTACGAAGCCGTAAGAGCGTGAAAACGAGCGTCGCCAGCACGACCCACGCGAACCAATCTCCCAGGAGCAAGTAGAGGGTGACGTCGTGTTCTACTGGTACATCCGCAACCAGCGT
>JBEKOS010000118.1:0-9903 GCA_049521535.1 Terriglobales bacterium
GTCGACTACGATAACAACTTCAACGGAACATTCCTGTTTAACAGCCTGACCTGCTCCAGTCCAACTGAAGGTTGTTACTCTCCGACTGCCGCACCCAGCCAGTATTCGGTGGTCACCGGTTCCCCCCAGGCCAAGCTTACCCTGTTTGACGCCAGCCTCTATGCAACGGATGAGTGGCGCATCCGGCCGAACATGACCCTCAATTACGGCCTGCGCCTGGAAGGACAGAACCACATCAGCAACCACCTTGATGTGGCGCCCCGCCTGAGTTTTGCCTGGGGTTTGGGCAAGGGGAAAACCGCTCCAAAGACGGTTCTGAAGGCCGGTTATGGCATTTTCTACGACCGCTTCACGGACAATCTTCTGTTGAATTCCGAGCTGCTGAATGGCGTGACCCAACAACTCTTCCAGGTAACGGGAGCCGCTGCGGCAAACCTCTATCAAACGTGCCTCGCGGCCATCAGCGCTCTCGCGCCGTGCACTCCATCCCTGAGTGGAGTGAATCCCGTTCCGTCCAGCTATCAACTTGCTCCCAATCTGCACGCGCCTTACACCCTGCAAGCCGGTGCGTCCGTGGAGCGCCAGCTTTCCAAGACGGCCACGCTCTCCCTCACCTATCTCAATTCACGCGGAGATCGGCAGATCTACCTGCGTAACATCAACGCCCTGCCAAGCGATGTAGCTTCTGCTCCCGCCTCCAACGTTTACCAATATGAATCCGAGGGGACCTTTAAGCAGAACAACTTTATCGCCAATTTCCGAATCACCGTAGCTCCGAGGCTTTCCCTGTTTGGGTACTACTCGCTCAATTTTGCCGACAGCGACTTGGGAACAGGCGCCGCATCGGCGGTAAGTTTCAGCGGGTTCAGCTCCGGGCTCACCCCCGATTCCGCCAGTTTTGTGTCTGAGTCTTATGATCCATCGCTGGACTATGGGCGGGCTACGTTTGACATTCGCGACCGATTTGCCACCGGCGGTACCTTTGCATTGCCGTACGCGATACGCCTCAGCCCTTTCATAATCGCCAGTTCCGGGCGTCCCTTTGATATCCAGCTCGGCCAAGATCTGAACGGAGATTCAATATTCAACGACCGGCCCTCCTACGGATATTGCACCTTCACGACCGCCGCGTGCCGGGTTACGCCATACGGCACCTTTAATCTCGCGCCAGCCGCAGGATACACTCCGATCCCGATCAACCTCGGCACCGGACCGGCCAATTTCACCTTTAATTTGCGCGTAAGCAAGTCGTTCGGCTTGGGAAAGAAACTGGACAGCAATACCGCTCAGGGCGGCCCCGGCGGACGGGGAGGCATGGGCGGCCCGGGTGGAGGTGGCGGGCCGCGTGGCATGGGCGGGATGGGAGGTCCGGGCATGGGCCTCGGTAACGCCGTAAACAACCGCTACAGCCTCACCGTTACCGCTAATGCGCGCAATTTGTTCAACATCGTAAATCTCGCGCCGCCCAACGGAAATCTGATGTCGCCGGTTTTCGGCGAGTCCACATCACTTGCGGGCGGGCCGTTCAATTCCAGCAGCGCCAACCGCCGAATTGATCTGCAGTTGCTGTTCGCTTTCTAATTAGCGGCCATCTGCGGTTAAGATGGAAGTCGCGATGGCTACCTTTCCCGAAATTGACTTTCAGCTCAGCTATCTCCGCAAGGGCGCAAGCGAGATCATCCCGGAAAATTCACTGCGCGAGAAACTTGAGAATGCACAGCGCACCGGCCAGCCGCTGCGCGTGAAGGCAGGCTTCGACCCAACCGCACCTGATCTGCACCTGGGGCATACCGTGCTGATCCGCAAGCTGAAGCACTTTCAGGACATGGGTCATACGGCGATCTTCCTGATTGGCGACGGCACCGCCATGATCGGCGATCCCACCGGACGCAACGCCACGCGCCCCCCGCTCTCCCGAGAGGAAATTGACTGCAATGCCACCACCTACAAGGCGCAGGTTTTCAAGATTCTGGATGAACAAAGGACCGAGATCCGCTACAACAGCGAGTGGTTGTGCGAGCTGGGTTTTGAGGAATTGATCCGGCTGGCCGCCAAGTTCACCGTTTCGCAAATGCTGGAGCGCGAGGAATTTCACAAGCGATTCCAGGAGGAACGGCCCATCTCCATTCATGAACTGCTTTATCCCCTGGCCCAGGGATACGACTCGGTCATGCTGAAGGCGGACGTGGAGCTGGGTGGAAGCGATCAGAAGTTCAACCTCCTGGTGGGCCGCGAGCTGCAACGCGCCTGGGGGCAACCGCCCCAGGTGGTGCTGACCACGCCGCTGCTGGAGGGTCTCGACGGCGTGCAGAAAATGTCGAAATCGTACAGCAATTACGTGGGCATCACCGAGGCCGCGCTGGAGCAATATGGCAAGCTCATGTCCATCTCCGACGAGTTGATGTGGCGTTATTATGAATTGCTGACCGACGTGACCATGGATGACATCGCGGCCTTGCGTACGGAGGTTGCCGCAGGGCGTCGGCATCCCATGGATGTCAAGAAAGAATTGGCCGCGCGCATTGTGGCCGATTTTCACGGCGCCGCGGGCGCGAGCCAGGCTGCAGCAGACTGGGCGCGGCAATTTCAGAAAGACGAACTACCGGAAAAACTCGAGGAGGCGACGGTCGCGTTTGCCGACGTTGCCTCCAAATCAGCCACCGGTCATGCGGTGAGGCTCGACAAGCTGCTGGCACGCTCGGGACTGGCGGAATCGGCCACGGATGCTGCACGCAAGATCAAGGCCCGAGCGGTGAAGATTGATGGCGAGGTAAAGAGTGAGCCGATGTTGGATGTAAGCGTGCCTGCGGAGTTTGTAGTCCGCGTAGGGCGACTGATGAAGCGGGTCAAAATAAAGGAATAGCCTATGCTCTCATTTCGCATGCGCGCCCCTGGGGTGTGTCGTCCCTCCGGGACTTCCGAATAATGTCATGGCATGTTAGCCCAGGATTGCCGTCCTGGGCTAACGAATCTCGTCCCTGCGGGACTTCGGACATCACACACAATCCGTAGCGAACATGAAACTCAATGCGGCGTCAATCATCAGCGCCGGAGGCGCGAAATTCGTTAGCCACGCGCGGCAGCCCGTGGTAATCGTTTGCGCAATCAACTAGCCCCGGAGGGGCGACATTTAAATAAATGTATCGTCCTTCCTAGACTCGGGAACGTTATCGCCATGTCAGCTAAGGACTGCCGTCCTGGCTTAATGAATTTCGTCCCTCTGGGGAACTTCGAACATCGCGCAATTTAGCGCCGGCGGCGCGGGATTCATTGGCCGAGAACGGTTGCCGAGGTCCTCCATACGACATATAATGTGATTCCATTGGCAGTCAAAGACGTTCCACCTGATCCATGCCTCTTGATTGCCCTGAGCCTCGCGTTCGATCGCGGCGTAATTATGCCCGCGTGGCGGCTGGGGTGAGCCGCGCTGGGACCCACCGTTGGGGGAGATTATGATTACAAGAAAATCGGTACAGGGATCGACAAAGCTCCTTTTGGGGCTCGCATTCTTCGCCCTTGCCACATTCGGAGGCTTTGCGCAGACGTCGACTCCCTGCCCGCGATTCGTGGCCGGAAGTCAGGTGACTCCTCCGCCCGACCTCTACAGCCAGAACGGCGTTCTGACCGTGAACTTCAACTATGAAACCACCACCGACGCCGATGGCAGGACCCTGTATTGCTTCATGACTCCTGAAGGATTAGAATCGCCCACGCTTCACGTCAAGCCGGGCGACCAGCTCATCATCAACCTGACTAACACGCTGGGGCCATCAGCTGTGGAAATGCAAATTGACGCTCCCAATTGCGGAGCATCCGGAATGACCGCGACTTCCGTCAACATGCACTTCCATGGCACCAATTCCACTCCGGTCTGCGGCGGGGACGATGCCGTGAAAACCCTGGTCAATTCCGGCCAGAGTTTTACTTACACCATTGCCTTCCCCACCAATGAGCCGCCGGGACTCTACTGGTACCATCCCCACGTGCATGGCATTTCGTCGCCGGCGGTGCAGGGCGGGGCATCGGGAGCTATTGAGGTGGAAGGAATCCAGAATCTCCAGCCTGCAGTGGCAGGACTACCCCAGCGGTTTCTCCTGGTACGTGATCAGAATGTGGCCGGCAATCCGCCGCCTACGCAAACCGTACCGTCCTGGGACGTAACGCTAAATTACGTTCCCATCCCCTATCCGAATTATCCTCCGGCCAACCTGTCAATTCGTCCGTTGCAAAAGGAATTCTGGCGGGTGGGCAACCTGTGCGCAGATACCATCATGAACTTGCAGTTGCTCTATGATGGCGTGCCCCAAACCATGCAATTGGTGGCCCGGGATGCTGTGCCCCTGGGATCGCAGGACGGAGCCGGCGAGGGAACTCTAATGCCGGTGACTAACATACTGATACCGCCGGCTGGCCGGGCCGAGTTCATCATCACCGGGCCTCCGCTTTCGTACGTGAAGAATTCGGCGCACACCGCGATGTTCGTAACGGAGGCCATCAACACCGGTTTGGCCGGCGACAGCGACCCGCCGCGCCCGCTGGCCAAGCTTCAGGCTTCGCTTGAAATCACGGAGCCTGCTGCGGTTCCCGCCGTGAATGGCGTGCCTTCACCGCCGCGCTTCGCCGATCTGGCGGGCCTGCACAGCTTTATCAGCCGCAGCCTCTATTTCTCCGAAGTCGCCGGCACCACCAAGCAGGTGGACAAGAAAGCCGCGCATATGAGTCATCACGGCTCGCACACCCGGTACGTAAAATCAGCCACGTGTCCGCCATCCTGTACTGAACTTATCTTTCTAATAACGGTGGACGGCCAGGGGCCTAAGAGTTTCAACCCTAACAATCCGCCCGCCATCGTGACCACCCAGGGCAGTGTCGAGGATTGGACAATTCGGAACCAGACCCTGGAGAATCACGAATTTCATGTCCACCAAATCCACTTCCTGGTGCTTTCGCAGAACAACTTTGAGATCAATGGAACGCCGACTGATCAGTCGGTGCAGGGACAATATCTGGACACTGTCCAGATACCTTTCTGGGACGGCAATCCCGATCACCCTTATCCCAGCGTCACGCTTCGCATGGATTTCCGCGGCCCTGACACGGGACTCTTTGTATACCACTGCCATATCCTCGATCACGAAGACGGCGGGATGATGGCGATGATCCAGGTCAACCCCGCGGGAACAACTGACACTAAAGGCCCGGACAACGGCGCGGCCGCGAAGAAGACCGACGAGGTTCAGCTTCAACCGGCAAAGGCCATGCCAGGAGCCTCCGTCGCGGTTGCGCAATCGAAGTAGCTGGTTGGCCGGCTTCGGGTAGCGCAACAGTTCGGAGTATCCACCGCCGATACCTTGGGGTCTCGGCAGCTCAACAGGGCGAGCGGGTCTATTGCTGTGGAATCCGGAGAGAATGCGTCAGTTCAAAGACGACACCGTTCCAGTCCCTACCACCGGAGGATGTTGTACCGTAGAAATTGCCCTGGTGATCAACAACCAATCCGGCTACGGGCGCGCCTCCATCGCTCTCCCCGGCAAAAGAATGCAGCAGAGTCTCTGTCCATAGTCCAGTTCCGGAGCTTGGCGGGCTGAGTTCGAAGACCACACCACAATAATCCCCTGGTCCGCAATCAGGTGTGTTTCCGCCCAGGCTGGTAGTGCCATATAGGTTTCCTTTGGAATCCAAGATCAGCCCTGCGTAAGGAGCATAGCCGTTGCTTCCGAGCCATGGGTTTGGGGTGGTGAAGTCGGAGAGAATAGTCTCATTCCATAACCCGCTGCCGCTACCCGGCGGCGTTAGCTCAAACACCACCCCGCACCACCCCGCGCCTCCGGAGGCGATGGTTCCGTAAAGATTGCCATGGGAGTCGATTAGCAGCTCTCCGTGGGGCGCAGCTCCATCGCTCGGATAGAAATTGAAGCTATGAAGCACCGTCTCGACCCATGCGCCGTCGCCGCTGCTGGGCGGACTAACCTCAAACACTACTCCGCAGCCGCCAAAATCGTCGCAATTAGGACCGTCGCCACCATTTACGGTGGCGCCGTAAAGATCGCCGCTAGAATCTGTGATCACGCGCAACAGGATTGGCTCCGTCCGCGCCGGCAAAAGCATGGAGCACGGTCTGGGTCCATTCCGCCGTGCTGTCTTCAGGCGGACTCAACTCAAAAACCACACCGCAGCCGTAACCACCGCATGCTGAAGTGTTCCCTCCATGGAGGGCGGTGCCATAGAGGTTACCTTCGGAATCGAAGGTCAGGCTGCCGGCGGGATAGCCCCCGTCACTCCCGCCCGTGAAGCTATGGAGCACACTTTTGGACCACGGACCAGTCCTGCCGCTCCAGGTATCCTGAGGATAGTATTCGGAGCCTTGCGGTATTGGACGACCGCTCATGCGGTTGTTAGTAGTGCGGTACAACCGGAAAACCACTCCGTTTCCACCGGTTCCGCCATCGGGAGTGGTTCCATAAAGGTCGCCTTTCGGATCGATTACCAGGCTGGCTTGAGGATAGGCCCCGTCACTCCCGCCGGTGAATCTGTAGAGCAGATCCTCCTGGTACTGCGCTCGTGCAGTTGGAGGGAACAGTACTGCGGAAATGATGGCCAGGCAAAGCGTGGCAATGCCAATCAAGAACCGCCGCCTTGGGAGAGCTAGGCGACGCCATTGGTTGACATTCGAAGGATCGTGGCGCGGGAGCAGTAGTTGGCTGTGTCGTGATCATGGACTCCTCTGAGGCAAATCCCATGCTTTCTTCGTGCTTACATCGTTCGAAGAGTGCGAACGGGTGTTCCTTCGGTCAGGAAGTATCGTCCCTCCGGGACTCGGATTCCTTGTCTGCACTGTCGACCCAGGACTGCCGTCCTGGGCTGACGAATTTCGTCCCTGCGGGACTTCCAATCGGCAGCCGAAACAAAGATCGCCATTTCAGGCAGAGGTACAAACTCCGCATCAGGACCAAGTTTCGCAGCGCCGGAGGCGCGAAATTCGTTAGCCGCGGGCGGAAGCCCGGGGTCGGGGTGAGAGAAGCAATCGAGCCCCGGAGGGGCGACACATTCTGGCGGGCACCCCGAAAAAAGGCCCGGACCAATAAGGCCCGGGCTGAATTGTTAATCGCTCATCGCCAACGCAGTGAGCGCCAATACACTTCCACTGTCCTACTTCAACACGTCAAGCGTAACCGTGGCCGTGTGCGAGGTGCTCCCGCTCGTGCCCTTCACGGTAATCGTGTGATCCCCGGTCCTGGCGCTCTTGCCCACCGTGATTGTCATGGTGGAAGTTCCCGCGCCGGTGATCGTGGTTGGGCTGAAGGTCACCTTCTGGGCGCTTCCCTCTCCCGAGGCCGACAACGTAATCACGCCATCGAAGCCGCCAGTGACAGTCGAAGTAATCGTGACCTTACCGGAGCTGCCCTGATCAATGCTGATCGAGGTGGGCGATGCACTGATGGAGAAGCCGGCAGTCGACGCGGTCACGGTCAGGGAAACCGTGGTCGTGTGGCTGGTGCTGCCGGAAGTTCCCGTCACCGTGATGGTGTAGGTGCCGGTGGAGGTGGTTGAGGCCACCGTCATCGTCATAGTTGAGGTTCCGGTGCCGGTGATCGAAGTTGGGCTGAAGCCCACCGTCACGCCCGTTGGTTGACCGGATGCCGACAGCGTGACTGCCGAGTCAAATCCGCCGGTCACCGTGCTGGTAATGGTTGAGGTCCCCGAGCTGCCTTGCGCCACTGAAACCGAACTCGGCGAGGCTGACAGGCTGAAGCCCGCCGCTGCCGTTACCGTCAAGCTAACCGTCGTGGTGTGGCTGGTGCTGCCGGAAGTTCCGGTCACCGTAATGGTGTAAGTTCCGGTGGAGGTAGTGGAGGCCACAGTCATCGTCATGGTGGAGGTTCCAGTGCCAGTAATCGAGGTCGGGCTAAAGCCAACCGTCACACCGGTTGGCTGGCCCGACGCAGTCAGGGTGACTGCCGAATCGAACCCGCCCGTCACCGTGCTGGTAATGGTCGAGGTCCCCGAGCTGCCTTGCGCCACTGAAACCGAACTCGGTGACGCAGAAAGACTGAAGCCAGAACTAGAGGTCGGGGCCAACAGGTTGATCAAGCCGCTGCCGTTGGGGCTGCCCCAGCCGGTGCACTGGTCGTAGCCGGCGTGTCCCGAATAGGTGCCGCAACTGCCACTGGTGATGTCGTGGAATAGAGAGCTATAGCTTGAGCCTGCGGCCGCCTGGTAAATGACCGGATTGATGAAACCGATCGTATCCCCGTTGGTCACCGCCTGTTGATTGGCCAGGGCCAGATAACCGGCCCACATCGGCGCCGCAAAACTGGTGCCGCCGTAGTCGTTGGCGGTACAACCCGACAAGCCGGATTGGTCGGCGCAGACATAGAAGGTGAAATTTGCGTTGGCTGCAACGTCCGGGCCGTTGCGATAGGTCTTGGAACAGGTGGTGCAGGTGTTGAAGTTGATGTAACTCGTCTGCCAGCCGGGAATTGCAATGTCGTCGGGGGAAATTCCGCCGCCTGAGTCAGCCCAGGCGGTTTCCGACTTCCAGGCGCCGCCGGCGCTGGCGGTGGTCAAGTCAGTGCCGCCGACCGTCACTACATTCCCGTCCTCCGACGGCCAGGGGTAGTTGCTCGACGTCCAGGCGCTGCTGTCGCCCGCCGCTACAAAGAAGTTCTGGCCCTGGGCAGCCATCTGCTCGAAGTACGGATCGAGCGTGCTGGCATCTTCCGGAGTCCAGCCCCACGAACAGCCAATCTGCTTGGACAAAGGAGCGTCCGTAGTTGACACCATTGCACTGAGACACGCGGTGTCGCTGATGGTTCCCGTTCCATAGGCGTCGCCGCAAACGTACATGTAAAGCATGGTCATGCCTGGTGCCATGCCCATCGCCTGAGTCATATCCAGCGTCTGCTCAGTATCATCGCAGCCGCTCGAATCGAGGCAGGTGGTGCTATACCCGCCCGTGGAAATGAGAGTGGGAGTGAAAGGCTGGGTTTGCTTGGCACCCGAGTAGTAGGTGGAAAGATCGGTCAGATCGGTTCCGGCAAACTCAAACAGACCGACGTTCTGGCCGGTGCCGGTGAGGGAACCGCCGTAGTAGGCCGCCCGCATGTCGCTGCCGCAGAACGAGGCCGACGGGCAGGAGCCGGTCGTGGCATTGGACTTGACTCCCGGTTCACTTTGCGGTTTCCGCTTGTAAAGAGGATGTGGCTTAGAATCGTTGTCCAGACCGGAGATGTGCCACAACTGGAACGGCAGGTCCACGGTGGGCTCCCGGTCCGGAGCAAAGAACGTGCGATCTTCCGTGGGGTCCTTATAGACTCCCATGGTCACATGGAGAGCCTTTTCGACGCTCGCCACTGTGCCCTTAAGTTGCAGATCCCTGGATTCGAGGGATCCTTTGATCACCGCAAAGCCGTTCGCTTTCGCAAAGGCGACCAGGGTGTCCCAATCCTCTTGGCTGGGGCCAAACCGCACGGTAAATTCTGCCGGCGTGAGGAACCTGTGGTAATTGAAGTTCGAACGGTCGTTGACCTGTTCCACGTAATTCTGCAATTCCGTCCGATGGCGCACGGGCATTACGATATCGATGCGCATGGATTGGTTTGCGGGGAGCCGGCCAACCAACTTTGCCTCACCATTGGCAACCACATCGCGCACATGGTGTGTCAGCAAGGTCTGCGGCTGCGCCAGACTATCGAGGTTAAAGATCGACACAATCGCGATGATTGTGAGCAAAGAAACTGTCATTCGTCGAATCACGATGTCTCCTTTTTTCGGGAAGCCCCGTTTTGAGTTTTGACCGACAATTCTCCTGCTGCGCGCAGCGACGAATCGCGGTTGACGACCAGACGAGCCGACGACACACCCCGAGTCATCGCCGATGAGTCTTGCACAGGACCCAGCTTC
>JBEKOS010000119.1:0-15696 GCA_049521535.1 Terriglobales bacterium
CACCTTTGCGGACTTCGAGACTTTCACGTTATCGCGGGTTCCTACCGCAACAATCTGGCCATTCCGAATCAACACAACCGCATTGTTGATCGGGGCTGCCGTGGCCGATGGATACACTTTGCCGCCATCGAGCGCGAGCTCCGGAGCGCCAAGCGCCATTGCAACCATGCGAAGAAGACCCAGCAAGATTGCGATGAAGAGAATTTGTCTGAGTTTTGTTTTCATGTATTTAGACCATTTCCCATTGATCCGCCCAGAACTCCACACTATATTACCTATCGTCGGATTCGAATGGTGACGGAAATCTGGTCGCCAGCCGGATGAGCCTGGCTGCGGCCGAGATGATTGACGGGATGAAAGCCCGCGCTCGCAGACTTAGGCCGGCTTAATTGTCTCCGACGGGACTTCACTACGCCGTCGTATCTCACTGCATGATTCGCCTTTTCCCTAACCTGCGTTTCCTCACAGCCGCCATCTTTGCTGCGGTTCTCGCCGCATTCTCTTCAGATCCACCTGCCCAGCCGCCAAAACCGGTGATGAACTGTTCGTACCGATCGGTGGCATCGACCAATGGATCACAATCAAAGGGGATGATCGCAATAATCCGGTGATACTTTGCTTGCATGGCGGGCCGGGAGACGCCTGGAGCCCATACGCCGATTCGATGTTCGGAGGATGGGAGAAAGGCTTCACGCTGGCACAGTGGGACCAGCGCGGCGCTGGCAGAACCTATGGCAAGAGCGGCCCATTGATCGAGTCGGTCATGACGGTCGAGCGCATGGTCCAGGACGGCCTTGAGGTTGCCCTGTTTCTCACCAAACATCTCCACAAGAAGAAGATCATTCTTCTGGGCAGTTCCTGGGGATCGATGCTCGGCATTTATATGGCTCACGCTCAGCCGGACCTGTTCTACGCCTACGTCGGCACGGCTCAATTGGTGAATACGCGCAAGAATGAGCTGGCCAGCTATGCGCGTGTACTCGAATTGGCGCGAGCCGCCGGCGATCAGCAGGCGATCACCGCACTGACGGCCATTGGTCCGCCGCCGTGGAATTCGCTCTACAAGAATTGGCCGGTATATCGGAAATGGATGCTCATTTATCAAGCCAAGATGGCGACTGCACCGCAAATTCCCCTCAAGATCAGCCCCGCGTATGCCTCGTCCCAAGAGCGAGCTCAATACCACGCAGCAGACGATTTTTCTTTCGAGCATTTCTGGGGATTGAAGATGTCGGGACCGCTGCAGAGTGTCGATCTTTCAACTCTGGGGACGGACTTTGCGATTCCGATATTCATAATTCAAGGCGAGGAGGATCTGACCGCCCTGCCTGAACTGGCCAAAGCCTATTTCGACAGCATCAAGGCGCCCCGCAAGCAATTCTATTTGGTCCCCGGCACTGGCCATGAAGGATCGGTCGCCGAACATGATTTGACCCTGAAAGTGCTCATTGAGCAAGTGCGGCCACAGGCTCTTTAGCACAAGCGAAGTCCTTGCGCCCGCTCGGAGCAAAACAAGTTCCCACCGTCGTTTCGCGAAGGACGGGGCGTCTCGCAAGAGTCACTTCTTGTCAGGGTCGTCGTAGAGCCAGCGAGAGTGATGGTCCGCAACGACAGCGCCGCCGGTGGTGAGATGGGTTTTCCCAGACAACGCGGCCCCGAAGGGCAAGCCTGAGCTGATGGCGTCAGATCGCTCCGGTTATCGAATTTCTTTCGAGCCGCTGTTGTTTCGAGCAAAGTTGCGTCGAGAAGTTTGACAATAATATTACAATTATGTTATTTATCGTGTTAACTAGTCGTTATTTTTACGATTAATACGCCGCCGTCGCTCCCACCACGTGCGCCAGTTCAACAGCGAAGATCTGTGTCTTTCGCCGGACTACCTGGGTGCGAATTCCAAAATGAAAGATACGGGCGGAGACCGGGGTCGATCAGTCTTCGCCAAGAGCAGATAGATGGTCGCATGGACATTGGTCGTCGGCTGAGGCAGGGCAGATCGAAAAATGTGGGGTGAACCCTAGAGCGAGACACGGAGCCCGAATCCAAGGCATATGGCAGCCAAACTCGATATTGGGCCACAAGGTGCGCCCTTCGTTGGCTCTTGGCGAAAGCTGAAAACAAAGTGTTTGGCAATCATGGCAATGTTGGAAATGTTAGACAAAACAAACGGTTTACGGGTAAGAGTTGCATTGGCTGACAGGAATGGCCAGTCGCCGGTCAGATTGAAATGAACCCGTAGCGGATTAGAGCAAGAGAAGTGATCGCCACGATCGCCCAAAGCAGGATTCCCTGCAGCAGGGGCCGGACACCGACCTGTTTCAAGGTAGACCTTGAAATCCCGGTGCCGATCAGGAAAAGCGTGACGGTCAACCCGGTCTTTCCCAGCGTGCTGAATTTGGGATAGAGCGGGGCGAACCACGGCAGGTACGAGTTTGCAACTGCCGCAAGGCAGAACAGCAGAATAAACCAGGGCCACCTAATTCGAGTCTTGCTTTTTCTCAGGATTGCCACTGTAAATGCCAGCGGAACAATCCACAACGCCCGCGCGAGCTTGATCGTTGTCCCAATCATTAACGCCTGCGAGCCGTACTTGGCGGTTGCACCCACGACCGAACTGGTGTCATGGATGGCGAGGGCGGACCACAATCCGAATTGCGATTGCGTTAGGTGAAGCGCGTACCCGGCCAGCGGGAAAAGAAACAGGGCCACCGAATTCAGCACAAACACGGTTCCGAGTGACACGGCCATCTCCTCTTCTCCGGCATTCACGACGGGGCCGACGGCTGCAATGGCGCTCCCACCGCAGATGGCGGTGCCCACGCTGATCAGCAGCGACGGCACGTGTTGCACCCGGAACAGCTTCCCGATCGCCAGGCCAAGCAGCAGAGCGAAGCTGATGCTGAGTGCCGTGTAGACGAAACCCGTCCGGCCGGCCCGCATGACCTCGTGAAGGTTCATGCCAAAACCGAGCAACACGATGGATGCCTGCAATAGGAACGCGGAGAGCTTTTTGGAGTCGACGGAATAGGGATGAGCGAACGACAGGCCATACACCAGCCCTGCCAGCAGGGCGATAGGCGTCGAGATCAGACCGCTGGCCGCGATGATCAGTCCGGCGAAGAATATGTTCCTGGTGTTCACGCAGATTTCATCTCTCTACGGCCTCGCCGGCGTCGCGATAGACCTCTTCGCGGATAATGCGTTCCGTGGCTTCGTGCAAGTATGAATCGAGCTCCACTTGGATTGCCATGTACTCCGGCCACAGCGTCCGGTCGACAAATGAACGCGGCAGCCGGACCATGACGGTCGTATGCCGTTGCCCTTTGTACCGGTAAGGGTTCAGGCCGTAACGGCGGCAGAGTGCGGTAAAGAGTTGCCGGTGCCAGTGATCGGCGAGAGTGAATTTCATTTCGACCGGCTGCTCGGTCTTCGCAGCACCGGCAATCGCCAGCTTCACGCGCAGCACTGCAGCCGCCGCAGCCTGGCGCTCGCCATCGGTGGTGGCGCCCTCAAACAGCGCCGTGATTTTGCGCAGCTTCTCGCGAAGCTCCCGTTCCGTAGTCATAGAAGAAATCGAACCGATTCCGCATTGTACCGGATGAACCCGAAACCGTTCACTGCAGAGACACAGAGGGCGTAAGGAACGACTGGGGGACTCGGCGACACGGCGACTTGGCGAGATGTCCGCGTACCGATCCCCGAGTCTCCAAATCGCTTATTCTCCCTCTGCGTCTCTGCGGCGAATGCATTATTTGCCGATGTAGAATTGAAACTCCATATGCCAGAAAACACGCCAACAGATCGCACCGCTGGCCCCGGGCAGGAAGACCGCTACGACCCGCAGCGGATTGAAGAGAAATGGAGCGCCCGCTGGGCTCAGCAGCCCGGGCTTTTTCGCTCCGAACCACCCGACACCGCGGCGCAGCGCAAGAAATACTACGTGCTGGAAATGTTGCCTTATCCCAGCGGCGTGCTGCATATGGGGCACGTGCGCAACTATGCCATTGGCGATGCGCTGGCGCGGCACATGTGGATGCGCGGATACAACGTCCTGCACCCCATGGGCTGGGATTCGTTCGGGCTGCCGGCGGAAAATGCCGCCATCAAGAACAACGTCCCGCCAAGGGAGTGGACGCTGAGGAACATTGCGCACATGAAGGCGCAAATGGCCCGGCTGGGGTTTGGTTACGACTGGTCGAAGGAGGTCACCACCTGCCTGCCGGACTACTACCGCTGGAACCAGTGGTTTTTTCTCAAGCTCTATGAACACGGCCTGGCCTATCGCAAGAAAAGCAAGGTGAACTGGTGTCCCGCGTGCGCCACCGTACTGGCCAACGAGCAAGTGGTAAAAGGCTGCTGCTGGCGGCATGAAGACACCCAGGTGGAACAGCGCGAGCTGGAGCAGTGGTTTCTGCGCATCACCAAGTATGCCCAGCAGTTGCTCGATGACCTGGAAAAACTCGATGGCTGGCCGGAAAAAGTGCGCGTGATGCAGCGCAACTGGATAGGCCGCAGCGAGGGCGCGCTGGTCGAGTTTGCGCTCGATGAAAATCCAAATCCACCACAGAGTCACGGAGACACAGAGGAAAGAAAAGAAGAGCTGGCAGAGGAAAAGAATATCGAGGCGGCCCCACCCTTATCGTCCGCGCCAGCGAGCGATCTTGTGAGTAGCAGCGCGACGAAGATTTCGGTATTCACCACCCGCATAGACACGATCTACGGCGCAACGTCGATGCAGCTTGCGCCGGAGCATCCTCTGGTTGCGGAGTTCGTTGCCGTCGATCCTGCGCTGGGCGAGAAGGTCGCTGAGCTTAAGCGGGAGCAGCAGAAAGCAAGAGAGTCGGGCGAGATTGGCGCCATTGACAAGCATGGCGTCCCCACCGGCCGTTTCGCCATTAATCCGTTCAGTCTCGAGCGCCTGCCCATCTGGGTGGCCAATTATGTCCTGATGGACTACGGCACCGGGGCAGTCATGTCCGTGCCCGCTCATGACGAGCGCGACTACGAGTTCGCGAAAAAGTATGACCTCGAAATACGCGTGGTCGTGCTGCCGCGCCGTGAGGGAGAGCCACCGGAAGAGGGCGAACCCGAACAACCGACGCTTCCCTACACCGGCACCGAGAGCCTGGTCATGAACTCGGGCGAATTCAGCGGGCTTTCTTGCAACGAGGCCATGCAGAAAATGGCGGAATACGCGCAGCAGCACGGCTTCGGCAAGGCCATGGTTACGTTCCGCCTTAAGGATTGGGGAATCTCGCGGCAGAGATACTGGGGCACTCCCATTCCAATGGTGTATTGCGGGGCATGTGGAGTCGTGCCGGTACCGGAGAAAAACCTGCCGGTGCTGCTGCCTGAGAACGTCGCCATCACGCTGGCCGGCGCCTCACCGCTGGCGCGCCTGGACGACTGGGTAAACACGACTTGCCCAAATTGCGGCGGTCCCGCCCGGCGCGAGACCGATACCATGGATACATTCGTGGATTCCTCCTGGTACTTCTACCGCTATACGGAACCCACGCCCGACCGGCCCTTCGACAGCGCGACGGTGGATTATTGGTTCCCCATCGACCAGTACATCGGCGGGGTGGAACACGCCATTCTTCACTTGATCTATTCGCGCTTCTGGACCAAGTTCATGCGCGATCTTGGACTGGTAAAAAACAGTGAACCGGCCGAACGCCTGTTCACCCAGGGCATGGTGATCAAGGGCGGGGCGAAAATGTCGAAGTCACTGGGGAACACCGTGTCGCCGGATGACATGGTGGCACGCTATGGCGCCGACGCTACCCGGATGTACACGCTCTTCGCCGCGCCTCCGGATCGCGACCTCGACTGGCAGGACGCTGGCGTCGAAGGCATCCATCGCTTCCTGGGGCGTTTATACAGATTCGTCGAGAAGCACCGGTCTCCAGACCCGGAAACGCAGCTTGCGGAGCCATCGGATGCCGGCCCGGGCGATCGATCGCTCAGAACGCGCAAACTCCAGCGCAAGCTGCACCAGACCATCAAGCGGGTCAGCGATGATTTTGCCGGACGGTGGCACTTCAACACTTCCATTTCCGCGATCATGGAGTTGCTCAACGAGCTCTATCTGCTCGATGGCGGGATTGACTCGGGCTATGTTCCGCCCGCCGTTGTCAGCGACGCACAGCGCGCCATCGTGCGACTGCTGCAGCCGTTCGCTCCTTATCTGGCGCACGAACTGTGGGAGATGCTGGGCGAAACCAGCAACCTGCTGCGCGAGTCCTGGCCGGTATATGATCCCGAGCTGGCAAAGGAAGAGGAAATCGAACTGCCGGTGCAAGTCAACGGCAAGCTGCGCAGCCGCATCGTCCTGCCTGTGGATGCCACGGAAGATGAAGTCAAGCAAAAGGCACTCGCCGACGAGAGAGTCAACGCCGCGATGGCGGGAAAAGAGATCGTCAAGGTTATCGTGGTGCCCCGCAAGCTGGTGAACATCGTCGTTCGATAAGGCAGGGTCCCCCGTGGGTCTAGACGGATTCATACGTATCCGAGGTTCATTTCCAAGAGCTGATCGGCTCGAGTTTTCATGGAGATGCGGACACGCAAGGGTACCCGCGCGTCCAGCGTCACCAGGAAACGATGGCACAACGCATTGTCTTACTTAATTCGTGCTGCGTCTTACTTTGAGGTAAAATTGCGTAATGGCAGATTGCTATCGTACCGTTGTCAGTTCTAAAGGCCAGGTGGTGATTCCGGCGAGGTTGCGCGCGCAGATGGGGTTGCGGAAGGGCTCCAGTGGTACATGGTCGGAGGAAGGGGGCAAACTCGTGCTGACGTTGGCCACCGAGCGTCACCTGGACGAAATTATGGGCTTCCTGCGGCCGGCCAGGAATCTAAGAACGCCCGGCCCGGAACACGAATCGATGTTTGAAGCTTCCTTCTCTGAGCGCGAACTCGAGCGCCGACGGGAGAAGAAGTGACGGAATACCGAAGGCTTGCCCGGCACGGAGCACAGGTTGCCCAGCGAGGCCAAATGCGGGGCTACGTACTCGACGCCAATGCCCTGATCGGGTTCTTCGAAGGGAGATCCGGGGTTGCCGAGAAGGTGCGCCACTTGCTCGGCGAGGCACTACGCTATGACTCTGCCTTGCTGATGTCCTCGGTCAACTGGGGAGAAGTGTTCTACCTCGCCTGGAAACATCACGGCGAAACCAAAGCCTACGAGACGGAATCGAAGCTGGAGCAATTGAGAATTGTTGTGGTTGGCGTCGACCGCGCACGCGCCACGCGGGCGGCGGCACTTAAGCAGAAACACGCTCTTGGCTATGCCGACGCCTTCGCTGCGGAATTGGCGATCGAGCGGAACGCCTGGCTGGTTACTGCGGATCCGGATTTTTCAAGAATTGGGAAGGCCTTGCGAGTATTTGCACTGCCCCGGCATGTCTAGTGGATTTTGGGCTACCCCGGCTTCCTGTTAGGCTAGTATATGGAAACTCAATCCATCGTCGTCCTCGATTTCGGCTCCCAATACACCCAACTCATAGCGCGGCGCATCCGCGAGCAGAACGTTTTTTCGGTCGTGCTGCCCTGCACCGCCTCACTCGATGAAGTTCGCAGTTATGGCCCGGTGGGAATCATCCTGTCGGGCGGCCCGTGTTCCGTCTATGACGCTGACGCACCGCCCGCCGACGCGCATGTCCTCAAGATGGGGCTGCCCGTGCTGGGGATTTGTTACGGCCTGCACTACATGGTCCATCATTTGGGGGGCACCATTCGTCCCGGCGCGCGCCGCGAATTTGGCCACGCGCAGATCGAGATCAAGGCGCCTTCCCTGCTCTTTCGCGAGATACCACCTGCCACCTCCGTCTGGATGTCGCACGGCGATGAGACGCAGACGCTGCCTGCCGGATTCAAACTGATTGCCCGATCCCTGGACACCGTCGCAGCCATCGAAGACCCGGAAAACAGGCTTTGGGCGGTGCAATTTCATCCCGAGGTCAGGCACACCGTCCTGGGAACGCAGATCCTGCGCAATTTCATCTTTGACATTTGCCATGCGGCACCCGACTGGACCCCGCAGCGTTTTATTGACGAGACGGTCGCCCAAGTCCGGCAGACGGTCGGCCCCGAAGGCCGTGCAATATGCGCGCTCTCCGGTGGAGTGGATTCCAGTGTCGCCGCGGCGCTGGTTCATCGCGCTATCGGCGACCGGCTCACCTGCGTGTTTGTCAATAACGGCGTGCTGCGCAAAGACGAGTTTCAAAAGGTGCAGCAGAACCTGCACGACAAGCTCGGCTTGCCGCTGATTGCTGTGGACGCCACCGAGCGGTTCCTTGCCAAGTTGGCGGGGGTCAGCGATCCCGAAACTAAGCGCCGCATCATCGGCAACGAATTCATCGTGGTTTTCGAAGAAGAAGCCTTACGTGTCGCCAGGACGCAAGGGCATGTGGAGTTCCTGGTCCAGGGAACCCTCTATCCCGATGTGATCGAATCCCGCTCCGTACGCGGGCCTTCACAGACTATCAAGAGCCATCACAACGTCGGCGGCCTCCCCGAGAAGATGAACCTGAAGCTCATCGAGCCGCTGAAAGACTTGTTCAAAGATGAGGTGCGCCGCATCGGGCGCGACATGGGAATACCGGAGGAGGTGCTGCAGCGGCAGCCGTTCCCCGGACCCGGGCTGGCAGTCCGCATCCTGGGTGAAGTAACGCCCGAACGAATTGCTCTCCTCCAGGCGGCGGATGAGATCGTGGTGGGCGAGATCAAGAATGCCGGACTCTACCTTAAGCTCTGGCAAGCGTTCGCCGTGCTGCTGCCGGTGATGTCGGTGGGTGTAATGGGCGACCAGCGCACCTACGCGTACACCTGCGCAATCCGCGCGGTCCACTCCGAAGACGGCATGACCGCCGATGTGGCCGAGCTGCCCTGGCCGGTGTTGAAACATATTTCCACCCGCATTGTGAATGAGGTGAAGGGCATCAATCGCGTGGTATATGACACCACCTCCAAGCCACCGGGAACAATCGAATGGGAATGAGAAAAAGAAGATTGGCCACGGATTTACACCAATACTCACTGATTTGAAGGCCTTCCAGAAATTCTTGCTCCTGATCCATGAATATCCGTCGGAATCCGTGGCAAACTCTCTCTTGGTTTTCTCTGTGGCCTCTGTGTCTCTGCGGTGAAGGTTTGACCGTGCAGATTCGCGAGAACATCCCGCTGGCTCCGTTCACGACGCTCGGCGTGGGTGGCCCTGCGCGATACTTCGTTGAAGCGACGACTTCAGAGGACGTGTCCCAGGCTGTGAACTGGGCGCACGAGCGGAAGCTGCCGCTTTTCGTGCTGGGCGGTGGCAGCAACCTGCTGATTGCGGACGCGGGATTCGCTGGACTGGTGCTGAAGCCTGCAATTCGAGGCATCTCCAAGCTAGCCGAGAGCGGAAGACTACTGTTTACCGTAGGCGCGGGCGAAGACTGGGACGCTTTCGTCGCGCAAGCTGTCGCTTGTAGTTGTGCCGGTGTCGAATGCCTGAGCGGCATTCCCGGTTCGGCCGGCGGCACGCCGGTGCAGAATGTCGGCGCCTATGGGCAGGAAGTCAGCGAGACCATCTGCAGCGTCGAAGCCCTGGAGATAGCCAATGGGGCGCTTACGACATTCGCAAACTCTGATTGTCAATTCTCCTATCGCGGAAGCATATTCAATACCAACGCGCGCGACCGGTTCATCATTCTGCGCATGACCTTTGCGCTCGAGCCCGGGGGAGCGCCGCGGCTCGTCTACGCCGATCTGAAGAAACATTTCGGCACCCATGAGCCCGCGCTGGCGGAAACCCGTGAGGCAGTGCGCCAGATCCGACACCAGAAAGGGATGCTACTGGTCGAAGGCGACCCGGATTGCCGCAGTGCCGGATCGTTTTTCAAGAATAGTCGCAACGAAAGGTTCCGGCAGCTTGGCTGGTCGAGCAGGCGGGATTTCCCAAGGGGCTCACGCGCGGCGCGGTGGGCATCTCGCACCGCCATGCCCTGGCCATAATTAATCGCGGAGGCGCCACCGCCGCTGAGGTGGTCGCTCTCAAGGACCAGATTCAGCGGGCAGTTTTCGACCAGTTTGGAATTGAACTGCAGCCGGAACCGGTCTTCGTGGGCTTCAATCAAGATTGTTTTGCCACAGACGAACGCGGATGAAGACCGATTGAGAGGCCCCGAAGCTTTGCTTGGACTTTGGCTAACGGCTGAATGCTGACTGCTGCAACAAATGGCATGAGTGGGTCTTAATCACCAGCCACACCTCGCGGCCGGCATGCAGTTCGAGGTCTTTTTCCGCCGCCGGGGTCAGATGCACGATGAAGCGCGCGCCGCAATCGACTTCCGCGATTACCATGACATCGCGTCGCTCCATTGCCACAATTCGTCCCGCCAAGATGTTTCGCGCACTCAAGCCACGAGGCGCCGCCGTTGCCAGCAGGATGTCACCAGCTCGTATCCCCAATAGCACCGAGGCTCCCGCTTGCAAGTGTCCCAATGGCGCCTCCAGTTGCACCGCCCCATCTCTGGCCTCGTCCCAGACCCGGCAGGTCATAGTGCCCTCGTCAGGATGAATGGCCAGCACTTCGCCCGAGAAGCGATTCTCAATGCCGGAAAGATCGGCAATGATTTCGCTACGAGGCGAGTCCAGAACATCGCTGGGTGACCCTTGCGCCAGTACTTTTCCGTGCTCCAACACTATGACCCGTTCACCCAGAGCAAAGACTTCTTCGCGATTGTGCGTTACGTAAAGCACGGGGATGCGGTGAGCTTCATTCCAGGCGCGCAGGTCATCGAACAGGTGCGACCGTGTCGGAGCGTCGAGACCGGAGAGCGGTTCGTCCAGCAACAGAATCGTGGGATCGATCACCAGAGCGCGGGCCAGCGCCACTCTTTGCCGCTCGCCGCCGGAAATTTCCCGAGGCCGGCGGCTGCGCAGGTGCGCAATCCGAAACGACTCCAGAATTGCCTGACTGCGCGCGCGCCGTTCCGCAGGCCGGAGACGGGAGAGTCCATATTCAACGTTGGCCCCGGCGGTCAAGTGCGGAAACAATGCGAGATCCTGAAAGACATATCCAATTTTGCGTTGCGCCGCAGGCATGTCGATTCCCCGGCCGGAATCGAGGAGCGTGCAGCCATCGGCGATGATGCTGCCCGCATCCGGAACCGTAAGCCCGGCAATGCAATCCAGGAGCGTCGTCTTGCCAGAGCCCGAGCGGCCAAACACAATCGTGATGCCTGGCGGCACGGCAAAACTGGCGTCGAGCGCAAATCCGCTGGCAAGCGTCTTGTGCACCTGCAGCATCAATCCCCCAGCGGTTTGTGGTGTGGGTTCCAAAGCAATATTCAAGATGGCGGAATCCGTGTCAATCGGCATCGATCCGCCTTAATCCTCGGTTAACCGTGACCGTCCAGACCCTGCGATTCAAGCCGTACACCAGGGCCAGGGTCACGAACGAAATCGCCATCAGCAACAGCGCGGTCTGGTTGGCGGCGTGGTATTCGCCCGCCTGCACTGCGTCGTAGATGCTTATGGAAATGGTTTGGGTAACGCCGGGAATGTTACCGCCGATCATGAGCACGACGCCAAATTCGCCCATTGTGTGTGCAAAGCTCAGAACCACTCCGGTGATCAGGCCGGGGATGGAAAGCGGCAGAACCACGCGAAAAAACGTCGGGAGAGGCGAGGCGCCCAAGGTCGCCGATGCAGCCAGCAATCGTTTGTCCACTGCCGCAAAGGAAGCTGCGAATGGCTGGACAGCAAAAGGGAGGCTGTAAATTATCGATCCGACGACCAGGCCGGAGAAGCTAAACGCCATGGCGTGACCGGTGAACGATTCCCACCAGCGCCCAAAAGGACTGCGGGAACCAAGCGCGACCAGCAGATAAAATCCGAGCACGGTGGGAGGAAGCACCAGCGGCAGCGAAACTACCGCCTCCACCAGAAACTTCCAGCGACGGCGTGAGAAGGTGATCCAATAGGCGATCGGCATCCCGATGAGCAGCAACAGTGCTGCCACCAGCAATGCCAGGCGAATTGTCAGCCAAAGCGCATCCCAGTTCATCGTCAATGCCCCGCATTAGGCGCCGGCACTTTGGGATTTGATCCCTGAGAATCGGTGGCCAATGAACTATTGAATTCGGCCAAAATTGGACTCCTTCCCAAGTTCTTCTCAATTCCAAATTCTGGCTGCGGTGTTTGCTGGAGATTTGGAACCAAGTTGCTGCGCCAACATGGTCACTTGCCCGTGATTACGCGTCTCAAGGGAAATCATATATGCAATCATGGCTGGTCCTGCGAGCCAGCACTCTCTACAGCCGTCGTGTACAAAACGAAGTGCCTTGCTTCTATCCGACCCGTCGTCAAATGCTTCAGGGATCATCTCGCAGCATCGCATGGTGCTCTCGGCGAGACTGCTCTCAGCATCCAAAACAGGCCGAGCACTAGCGACGCTCGGGCGGTCTGCAAGGCTCAAGCAAATGCGCGAATTCAGCAGTCGCGGTTGAGTGGCTGGGGCTCGCTTACGGCTGCCGTCGGACCTTTTACAAATAATTACTTCTACGCTAGACTGGTTTTGCGTTTTAGGAACCGGCTGTGAATTAGTTCGGACTGAGTCCCCTGAGTCCTTCCGCTTCCAATGGACGCAAATTCAGAAACTAAGGAAGAATTAGCACCAGTATGGAACAAGGTACAGTCAAGTGGTTCAATGACGCGAAAGGCTACGGTTTTATCACCCGGCAAAATGGAGAGGATGTTTTTGTACACTTTTCAGCGATCCAAACCAAGGGTTTCCGGAGCCTGCAGGAAGGCCAGGCCGTACAGTTCGATGTGACCAAGGGTCCCAAGGGCTGGCAGGCAGAAAACGTTCGGGCTGCGTAAGCCAGCTCATCTGACAATCAATAGGGCGGCTAACCAGCCGCCTTTTGCATTTGCGGCTTTTTCCCCTAACTGCAGCGATTCAGCCCACAACCTTGTTCGTCGCAATTTCTCAAAAGGAAAACTGAAGCTGCCGGCTGGAAGTTTGCGCCTGCGCGGTTGATTTGCGCTCATGCGCGTTCTCACGCGACGGTGCGGCAGCGAATCCATATTTCTTCCGCAGGCGCGCGACGATTTCGGAGATGCGCCTGCGGTAAGCGGACGAGACGAAAGCGCCGTTTTGGTAGCGATGGCGATAATCGTCCACCAGCTTCGGAAATTCCCTTTCGAGGAACGGCAGAAAGATGCTGGCAGAGCAGGGCTTCAGAAACAGAGGATTCGCGTAAATATGCCTGCCACCAGTTTCGGCAGTAGCACGGACCACCGCTTCGAGCCCCGATAGGGAATCGGTTATCCCGGGCAGCACCGGCGCCATGATTACTCCCGCAGAAATTCCTTCCTCGATGAGCTGCCTTAGCGCCTGCAAACGCAAATCGGGCCGGGGAGCACGCGGTTCGAGTATGCGAGCCAACTCTGCGTCGACAGTGGTGATCGTAATACTTACAGACAGGCGGCTGCGGGCGGCAATGCGCTGCAGCACGTCTATGTCCCGAGTCACCAGGTTAGACTTGGTGACGATTCCCAAGTCTAGCCCTTCGTAATATGCCAGAGCCTCGAGGATCGAGCGTGTAACCTCGTAGCGCTTCTCTGCTGGCTGGTACGGATCGGTGGCAGTGCCTATAGCAATTTGTTCGCGCGGCTTCACTCTCTCAAGGTCCTGTCGCAACAGCCAGGCTGCGTGCTGCTTGACGTAGATTTTCTGCTCGAAGGCTAGCTCGTCGAGCTCCATAAACTCATGGGTGTACCGCGCGTAGCAGTACTTGCATGCAAATTCGCAGCCCCGGTAAGGATTGATCGTCCAGGTGAATGGCATGTGCGGCGCGTTACACCGGTTTAACAGCGACCGCGACTTCAACGTCAAATACTCGACGTTGTGCCCATCGCGAATCTGCTCGCCATCCGCCGCCAACCTTGCTATCCCCACCAATTGGCCAGAGCGCGATCCGGACGATGAGACCGTGGCGTCTGCAGGCTCGAATAAAGGAAAATGCGTCATCGGAGCAAGAGTGGGAAAAGCAAGACCCACGGAAATTCGCTTTTTCTTCGCCTAATATAAGATGTGTCGAATGGCTTGTCAATTGCCTTTGGGCGGCGCCAAGCTCGTTCGTCCAGTTAGAATTGGTCAATTATGCATGAAGTAGTGGTGTATTCGCGGAAGGGCTGCCATTTGTGTGACGTGGTCAAGGAAACTCTAAAGAGTCTCCAAAGCGAAGTCGACTTTCACTGGCGTGAAGTGGATATCGATTCGAGCGAAGAATTGCTGCGCCTCTATAACGAATCAGTGCCGGTGGTATATATTGACGGCCGGAAATCCTTCAAGTATCAGATGAGCCAACAGGACTTTCTGAAACGATTACGCCTTAGCGAACGACCGCCACCGAGCAGTATCTAACGAACGAGGAATGCGGAAAGCTACTTGTCATAGATCGAGTACTGCTTTTCCGGCCGCTTGAGTCTGATGGTAATCGCCTGCTCCTTCTGATCGATGGCAATATCTTCGCCGTAGGTTTGGAAACCCGGGGCTATTACCTGTACCCGCAGAGTTCCGTAGGGAACACCGGAGAACGAGCCTTTTCCATCAGGGTCAGTCTTGAGTTCAAAGCCTCCGCGAGCCTGCTTGCCGCCCTTCTCCACCTGGTGGAGCACTACCGACGCATTGCGAACCGGCCGGCCATTATCGTCTTTCAAAACGACAAAACTAATTTCGGACAGTTGCTCTGGTTTTTTTTCGGCAACTGCCATCGATATGAGCAATATGGCGCAAACTGCGGTGGCGGAGAATTTCACCATGGCAAGAATCGAATAAAGCAGGCGGCTACTTTTTTTGCTTCTTATTCTTCGGTTGAGATTCTTTCGATCGCTTTGGCCTGCCACGCTTCTTCGCTGGCTCGCTTCGTTTTTTCTCGGCCTTTGTTGCCTTCGACTTTGCCGCGGGCTTGATTGCGGGCCTGGCAGGTTCGGCCGGTTGGGGTTTCACCTGCTTTGCCTCGATTGGCGGAGCGGGGGGCAGGTTTGATTTTGCAGTCTTGCCTGGTGGCCTTCCCCGCCTCTTCGCTACCGGATTCTCCGCCGGTTTCTCCACCGGTGGCGGAACAGGTGGAACGGGCGCCGACCCGGCTGCTACCTTTCCTCCCTTGCGCCCCGGCCTTCCGGGAGCAACTGCCGCAACCTCCGGCTTGGTGCCTTTACCCCGCCGAGGAGGAGGGGGAGGAGGCGGCGGAGGCGGCGCGTAGGGCTTCAAGAAGCGAACGATTTCTCCACGCGATCGCAACTTGCCGTCCAGGAGCAACAGAAAGGCCTCCTCGGCAAGTTTGGGATATTCCGGAAGCGCCGGCGTGATATGCATTTCCGCCATTTCCGGAAGTGGCAACTTTTCCTTGACTTGCCTCCACTTTCCGAAGAAATTATCGATCTTCTGCGAAACGGCCTGTTGTCTGGTGGTGCCTTCGGTAAACAGGACGGTTTCGGGGCGCGTGTGTGACAGTAAATTCCATGCACGCGAAGGCGTGGCCGCTTCCTTGCCGGTCAATTTCCTCGATAATTCCTTTGCGTCACTCTCCAGGTGCTTCCACGATTCAACCAGGTCACGGCGGAGGATAAGCTTGCGGATGTCCGATACGTCCTTATCAGGCAGTCTCCGGGTGAGAAAGTAAAGCACGGATGCGGCCGTATCCG
>JBEKOS010000120.1:0-9753 GCA_049521535.1 Terriglobales bacterium
GTGCTGCCGGCGCTGTGCATACTAGGAGCGCTGGCCTGGGTCACCGTACTCCAGGAGAAGTTCTGGGAAAGCGAGTACAGCATGTGGGCGCGCGCCGTGGCGGTGACCGCCCGCAATCCCCTCGCGCATGCCGGCTTGGCAAAGGCGCTGATGGAGCCCGATTCGTCCATGTCAGCACAGGACCTGAGGCAATTCGACACCGAGGAAAAGAGAATGGACGCGGCTCACGAGCACTACGGGGAAGCGGTCGTGCTCTTCCGCCAACTCGTGCGGGAAGATGCGGCCTCCATTCCGGAGCAATATGAACGGACGCTGATTAATTTTCGCGCTCTCGATCAGCGCCAGAACCGGCTTGACGACGCCCGGCGGCACATGGAGGAAGCGCTGGCCCTATTCCGCCGGCGCGCGCAGCAGGATCCCGACCGTTTCCTGGCTGATGTGGGCATCACTCTGCAGGATCTGGGAACGCTGGCTTACCTGCAGAAGCAGATGGACGACGCCCGCAGATACTACAACGGCGCAGTGGAGGTTCTGGCAGGAATAGCGAAGCAGCAGACTGGCGCGCAGGCGCCCCTCGCTCTGACTCTGAACGACCTGGGCGCCGTGGACCAGAGCCAGAACCGCTACGACGAAGCCACGCACCACTTGCGGCAGGCCCTGGAAATCTACCGGCAACTCGCGCAATCGGATCCGCGACATTGGCTGCCCAGCGTCGCCATGGTACTAACGAACATGGCGATAATCGACCGCGATCAACATCGCATGAACGAAGCCCGCGCTGAACTCGAGGAGGCCCTGGCGGACTATCGAACGCTTGCCGAGAGTGACCGGAAGTACGCCGACAACGCCGAAAACGTTGCGCTGACCCTGAAGGAAATCGGGAATTGAGGCGGACGAACAACGCCTGAGTGTATCCTTTGCAGTCAATAAAGCCGAGAAGGGGCGTTACCTGTCCTAATCCGTCGCTAGCGAAATGCACGAGCAAGTTTGCTGCTGATAAACGCGGATCAAGACCTGAAATCAGAACAAAAGAATGCGCGTCCTGGAAGTGCGCCTGTGTTTTCTCTGATCTACGGCCATCAGCGATAATCTGCGGCAGATATCACGCGCGTTCCTTTTTCTCGCTCGCCCCACGCAGGAATATCGTCTGTCCGACCGCCAGTCGACCGGTGCGCGTGACCGCGCCGTAGATTCCCGCGTGGTTCTGGTTCGCACGGACCACCGCTTTCATCACTTCCGGCGACGGACTGGCTGAGTCGGGATCAAGGTTCACCATCGAGCAGCGGAGGTCGCGCATGGTGACGGCGATGGCGGGGGCCTCGTCGCCTTCGCCGAACGAGAGCACACCGCCCAGCCACTCGTCCTCCTGGAAAGGAACGGGGCGCTGTAAACGAACCACCACGTTGGGGCGAAATCGCCGCACGTCCGGGCCCCGCCCTGCGAGTCGACAGACTTCGCGCACCGTATCGGAGGCGATCACTGAGATCATCGCTTCATCGAAGATGCCATGCTTCAACTGCATCATCTCCACCGGGGCCCCGTAGCGGCGTCCGACCTCGGCGGCCAAATCCGGGCCGAAGACGGGCATCTCTTCGCCGTCCGGCGTGCGTATGTGTGCAGGAAGTTCTCCCTGGGCACCATCTTCACGGCGAAGCGGAGTAAACCGGAGGAGGTCGGGAAGCTTGCTTGCCGACAGCCACGGAAAGCTACTGCGGTCGTTAATCCGCCGGAATGCCAGGCGCCTGTCACCCTCGAGGCCGTGCCAGCCCAACTGGGCGACCTCGAGTCGTTCGCCGCCCATGGACTTCACGGGATACCGGAAGATCGCCTCCACCTGTCCGATTTCGCTGTTGAAGTGCATATTGCAAGACGCTGTCTTGCATGAGGAGAGATTACACCAACTTCCTGCGGCAGAGCTAAGGCTTGGAGAAGCCGTCCCAGCCCTTTAGCCGCCTGCTCACGCCGGGCAGTCGGTAAGCCTGAACGCCGCGACTTAGATTTGTTACGGCAATATCAACATATCCCTCCGGCCCTCGGGTTCGACTTCCCGCCGGCTGCCTGTCCAATAACGCACACTTCCTTCCGCTGGCGGACAAAACCGCGGCCAAAGCCATCTAGACTGTGGACGTTAGGTCAGATTTTTCAATCACATAGCACTTTTGGCCTACTGGCTGGCAACGTGCACCTGTTTCTTGTGATAACCCCCGCGTTATCCTAAGCTTCAGCAGCCGGACGCAGCGGGAGCGAGGTTCCAGCCATGCGGACGCTATACCAGGATCTGTTATTCAGTATTCGCCGGTTACGCAAGTCTCCCGGATTCACGCTCGCCGCCCTGGCGACGCTGGCGTTGGCCATTTGCGCAAATGCCGTGGTGTTTAGTGTGATGGACGCGTTGGTTCTGCGGCCTTTGCATATACCGCGGGCGAACAGCTTGTACGCGCTATGGCGCACTGCCGACGCCGACGCTCACGAATCGTATCCTGACTATCTCGACCTGCGCGACCGCAACCGCAGCTTTGACGGCTTGGTGGCTTTCAACATGGACGAAGCCGGCCTGGACACCGGCAAAGATTCATCCCGCGCCTGGGTTTACGAAGCCAGCGGAAACTACTTCGACGCGTTAGGTATTCAGCCGTATCTGGGCCGCTTCTTCCATGCCTCCGATGAGCACGGTCCGGACAGCGCCCCGTATGTCGTGCTCAGCTACGGCTATTGGCACAGCCAATTTCAGGACGATCCCGGCGTGCTGGGCCGGGTTGTCCAGGTGGATAAGCACCCTTTCACCATAATCGGCGTGGCGCCCCCGGAGTTCCACGGAACTATCGTCTTCTTTCATCCCGATGTTTTTGCGCCCATTGTGAACCAGGGCCAGATCGGGCAAAACGACCCGAACGCGCGCGGCAGCCGCTGGGTTTTTATGGTGATGGGACACCTGAAACCGAGTGTCACTGAGGCGCAGGCGATTGCCGACCTGAACTCGATCGGGGCAGATCTGGAAAAGCAATATCCCAAGGACGACGGCAGAATGACCTTCACCCTCGCGCGTCCCAGCCTGTACGGCGACTTCCTGGGCCGACCCATACGGGCCTTCATGACCGGATTGATGCTGCTTTCAGGGTTGATTCTGCTGGCCGCATGCGCCAACCTGGGCAGCCTGTTCGCCGCCCGTGCCGCGGATCGCGCGCGGGAAGTTGCTCTGCGGCTCGCGCTGGGCTCCAGCCGCCAGCGCATTCTGCGGGGACTTTTCACCGAGGCCATGTTGCTTTCACTGGCCGGCGGCGCCGTTGGACTCCTCGGCAGCGTGATGCTGATGCACGCATTGAGCGCCTGGCAGCCGATTCCCAGGTATCCCATCCATCTGCCTGTGAGCCCGGACTGGCATGTGTATGTAGTGGCTTTGCTGTTGAGCCTGGCGAGCGGACTTCTCTTTGGCGCGGTTCCGGTAAGGCAGGTACTCGGCGCCAGTCCGTATGAAGTCGTCAAGTCCGGATCGGCGGTCAGGGTCGGCCGCCGGATCACGCTGCGCGACCTGTTGCTGGTGGGGCAAATTGCCATCTGTGCCGTGCTCGTCACCGCTTCGATCGTTGCGGTCCGCGGATTAGCGCACTCCCTGCACAACCGTTACGGATTTGATCCGCAGAACACCATGCTGGTGGACACCAACCTGACCATGGCCGGCTACAGCGCCGACCGCGTGCCTGCGATGCAGAAGCGCATGATCGACGCGGTGGCCGCGATCCCCGGGGTGGAATCGGTCGCGATAGCCGACGGCGTCCCGTTATGCGAGGGCACAGGCGATTCAAATGTCTTCACCGACACCACGGCGGACCTTCGGCCTGCGAACGCCGCGGCTGATCCGCAGGTATTCAAGATCTCTCCCGAGTACTTCCATGCGGCGGGCACGGTCCTGCTCTCCGGCAGGCCTTTTACCTGGCATGATGACAACTCTGTGCCGCGCGTGGCGGTGGTCAATCAGGAGTTTGCGCGGAGGATCTTTGGTTCCACGACGAAGGCCATCGGCGGCTATTTCAAGATGCCGGAGGGAACGCGTATCCAGGTGGTGGGGATCGCCGAAGACGGCAAATACAACACCCTGACCGAAAATCCGCAGCCGGCAATGTTTCTTCCCCTGCTGCAATGGCCCTCCAGTTCCACTGCGGTGGTGGTGCGCGCGCATGCGGCCGCAGGCGATCCCGAGAACATCGATGGCCAGCGGCAACTCGGCGTGGCCATAAGAAGCACGCTGCGCGATCTGGATGCGGGGCTGCCGCTTTATATCCAGACCCGCACCCATTCCATGGACATAGTCATGTTTGGTCCGCATATGGCGACCATCTCCCTGGGAGTTCTGGGCGTGATGGGAGCGATGCTGGTGATTACCGGAATCTTCGGCATGGCGGCATACTCGGTCAGCAAACGGCTTAAGGAACTGGGAATCCGCATCGCCGTTGGAGCGCAGCGCAGGGAAGTATTGCGGGCAGCCCTTGGAAAGCCCTTCAAATTGCTGGCCTTTGGCTCCGCCGCGGGATTGCTCCTCGGAATGCTGGCCGCCCGGGTGCTCAGCTTCATCGTGTATCAGGCAACTCCCCGCGATCCGCTGGTGCTGGGGGGCGCGGTGTTGACCATGATGCTGCTGGGTCTGCTGGCCACCTGGATTCCGGCCCAGCGCGCCCTGAACATTGATCCTTTGGCGCTGCTCCGCGAGGAGTAAGATTGGCTGCATTCGCCGGGCCGAGTGTCGCGCCCTACCTTCTCTAACAACGGACCTTTACCCAAGAGGCGCAGAAACTACCTCTTGACGGACGATATTGCTCGCAATAGCATTGTTGTGTGGGACCAGGCCTTATGGACACGGCTGTGCTGGTTGCGGCTTTTCGAAGCGACGTGGGCGCCTCACGCCGGGTTTTGAAAGCGGCCTTGCAGCGGCGTTTTCCACTTCTCCTGTCTGCACCCCTGATGTTGGAATACGAGGCGGTCCTGTGCCGACCCGAACACTTGGCTGCTTCCGGAGCCACTGTTGAGGAAGTGCGGGAGGTGCTCGACGGCATGGCTGCAGTTGCAAAGCAAATTCGCTTCGCATTTCGCTGGTGGCCCGCATTGCGGGATCCGAAGGATGACATGGTCTTGGAAACTGCGATTAATGGTGGTGCACACGCCATCATTACTCTTAACAAACGGGACTTTATTCCCATAGCCGTGCAATTCGGCTGTGCGGTTACCAGCCCCGGAGACTTCCTCCGAGAGTTGGAGAGACGAAACCAGGATCGGTGACAGGAGAACAAATAGCATGAGACGGAGTAACTTTGCACTGCGATTGCAGCCCTCGCTGTTTGAGGAAGCTCGCAAACTTGCTGCATCTGAAGGCGTGGCCCTCAATCAACTCATCAACGTCGCGCTTGCCGAAAAACTTTCGGCCCTCCGCACGGCGGAGTATTTTGCCGAGCGTGCAAAGCGTGCCAATCCCGAAAAAATCGACCGCATCCTGAAACGGGTTGGGCATGGAAATGCCCCAGCCGAGGGCGACGAATTGCCGCCGGGAGTCCGAGCCGGCAAGAGGCGGGCGAGTCGCAAGTAGAATCTAGTCGTCGGGCCTGGCTGCAGTCAGAACCACGGCGGCGTAAAACCTTGGAAACGAGTGACCTGTCACCGGTTTTTTTGTCACCGGTTTTTTTGCGCGGCGAACTGCGTGTGCGCGACAGTAGTGTGCACAGCGATGGCGCCGGCTCGCATCAGTTACGCGAGCACGAGTTATGTGAAAATGAAAGCTGCGTGATCCCGGCAGGTGCTGAGTTCGAGTTGACCGCAACACCGGAGTTGGAGATGCTTGCAGTATCTTTGCCTGCCGAATAGGCGGCTTCGTCCCTCCCAGTTGGTCAACGTTTTCCGTCGGTAACGAATTGCAAGAACAGGTTCGCCGCTGATTCACGCTGATAATCGCGGATCAAACAATGCCGAAATCCGCGGACATCCGCGTCTATCCGCGGCGAGTTTTCCTCGAAGTCCTCCGTACCGGTCGGGCACGTCCGTTCCTTACGAATGCAGTGCGCTTTGGATCCTGAAATCATCGAGCGGGCGCACTTCGAAGACTTGGTGGTCCTGACCTTCGATCTGGATTTCGGGGACCTCCCGTTGTGCGCCGTATATACTCTGTTCGTATGGAGTTTCTTTGCGTACAACTCAGGGGCGTTCCCAATACCATTCAAGTGCCTGCACACAGCGCGGAACAGGTCGACGACGTCGCCGAACTGCAGGCTAAAGATTCCACCGGCAAGATTATCGGCAGATTCAAGATGAGCGAAATTCTCGGATGGTGGACGAGATGAAATAGCTCACCCACCAGGCTGACATGCGTTCCACGTAAGCGCTTCATATGAACCTTCCCCAGGCATTTGTCATCCTGAGGCCGCGTACTATGCGGCCGAAGGATCTATGCACTTGGCTTGTACTCTGCAAGCTGTCGGCAAAATCCATGTTAGCGCTGCATATGAACCTTCCCCAGGCATTTGTCATCCTGAGGCCGCTCCTCGACGATAGGCGATTCGCTCACTTGATCCCGGCGGCTGCGACTGCAGGCGACCACCCATTCCCAACTCCGATCCGTTAATCTAGCCTGTCCATCGCTCGGCAGGGAAAGGCGACGAGATCCCAGACTGCTTTCATCTTGAGGACAATAAAAACTTGTTGCCGTCCGGATCGGTAAACATGGCCGAAGTTCCCCAATGCTCGGTCTTCGGGGGTTGCGCAAACTCGACTCCCTTGGCGGACAATTCGCTATACGTCTTGTTGACGTCGTCGCTCCAGAACACCATGGGCTGAAAATCGCCGATGTTCTTCTCATGGCCCGGAGGCGTAAACAGGACCAACTGAGTTTCCGCTCCGGGAATTCCCAGCTCGATCCAGCGCTGGTCGCCAAACGGCTGGTCGGTCAAAATTTCGAATCCCAGTTTCTCGGTGTAGAACTTCAATGCCTTCTCCTGGTCCCGCACCGGGACGCTGGCGAACTTGATGCCTCGAATCATAATGCGCGGCCTCCTGGAGATTATCTTGGTCAATGTTGCCGGCGGTTGGCAACCCTGGTGTCCAATAACTACCATGGTATTAAAATGACGCTGAGGTGCCGGCCATGGCGGGAATCCTGTTCGACGACTATGTGATGGACGTGTTGATGCGCGACCTGGTCGGGCACGACAAGAAGCCGTCGGCGTTTCTGGTCTATCTGTTTCTGGCGGCGCGCTTGGAACGCGACATGACCCGGGCCTCCGCGGCCAGCTATGGCCGCATTGCAGCCTGTACGGGGCTTTCCAAGACGGCGGTGCAGCAGGCCATTGCCCACCTGGCGGGACGAAAGCTGATTAACATAGCAAAGCGTACCGCAAGCTCTATCCCGGTCTACAGCTTGAACCGCCACTGGCGCCGGCGCCTGAGCTGACATGCAAGCGGCACAAATCCCGCGTATTTCCATGTCGATTGCCATCGTTCCTCCCGAGTTTCGGGATAACGGCCCGTATTGGAAATGATCGGCGTTTAATCCGCGTTGATCTGTGTCAATTTACGGTGAGCTTTTCTTTGACGGTCACATTCTTCACGTTGTCATCGGGAATTCGGTCAATCAGCAGCACAAACGGGTCGATTCCCGCCTTCTCCGGCAGTTGGGCACTGGTGAACGTGAACGTGGAATCGCGCTGCGTGATATGCATGCGTTCGCGGTAGAGCGTCTCGCCATATTTCTTCCCGCTGGCGGGTTTGGCGAACGCCCCGATGTCGATCCAATCGTCCACCGGCACCTCACTTTCTTTGCCCTGGGCATCGGCCTTGAATTTGCGGGCCGCAACCTTGATGGTGACGTCATATTTCCCATCGGCACGCTTCACCGCCGTGGCTTCCAGGGTGCGATTGGAGAAAAGGGTGATGTCTTCGAACAGATCTTTGATCAGGTATTGCAGGCTGGGCGGAGTCTCCTCCCGCAACGCATCCACCAACGCGTAAGACGTTGGATACGGCGGCGGGGCATAGGCATACTGGCGAATCACCTTGCGCAAAGCGCGATTGACGGCATCTTCGCCGATCATCTCTTTCATGTAATAGAGCGCCACGCTTCCCTTGCGGTAGAAAATGTAGAACTGCTGGTCCTCCACGGTCAGCAGCGGGCGCTCCTTGAGCTGTTCCTGGCCGCGCGAGCGCAGGTAGTTATCCATCTCAAACATGAGAAATTTCCGCATCATGTCGCGGCCAAACTCCTGCTCCATAACCATGAGCGAGGAATATTGTGCCAGCGTCTCAGAGAGCAGGGTGGCGCCCGCCATGTTGGCGCCGATCACCTGGTTGCCCCACCACTGGTGCGCCATTTCATGCGACACCACATAGAAGACCGTATCGATGTCGTCCGGATGGCTCAGGTCGGAAATGAACCCGCCGGCTTCGGAATAAGGCATGGTTCCGGGAAATGACTGGGCAAAGCTGGCCACGCGCGGAAACTCCACAATGCGGGCCTCTTTCTGCGCGTAGGGCCCAAAGTTCTGGATGTAGTAGCCCAAAGATTTTTTCATGGAGTTCATCATCCGGGGCACATTCCAGGGATGCTCCTTCAGGTAATAGACTTCCAGCCTGATCCCGTTCCACTCCTCGCGGGCAACTTCGTAGCGGCCGGATACGAAGCAGAAGAAATCGACCGACGGATGGTCAAGCTTGTATTCGAAGTAGTGGCGGCCATCCTGCTGCCACTCGCGCACCAGCGATCCGGGGGCAATCGCGATCTGGTCGGGCGTGGTGCTTATGATGGTGCTCATCTCCACCCAGTCTGAGTGACCGGGCAAATAGCTGTCACCGCAATCTTCGGTGCAATTGCGCACCGGGGCCGGCTGGAGGTCGAATTCCGAAAGACCATGTTTCTTGCGTTTCCGCGCGTCCGTCAGCTCAGCCAGGTAATCGTACCCGATGATCGGGACTACTCCGTTGTCGATGAACGTGCCGTTCGGGAGGATCAAGGGATTGGTCACGTCATTCTCAAAACCACGGTTCGTGCTCTTCACGGTGAAGCGCACAGTGCGCTCTTCGCCCGGCTGCAGGGCCGGCATAAAGCGATAAATGCGATAGGAGAGCCGGGCGTCGTCTTTGACGAGCGCTGCCCCCGCAATCTCGATCGTGCTGTCGTAGCGTGGAGGGACAAAGAAAACAATCGGGTCGGTGGGATAGGCGTAGGAGAAATGAATTTCGTCCAATGGATGGGAGTAGGGATTGTAGATGACTTCTTCGGCACGCAGGTTTACATTGCGGCTCGCGGGGAAAATGTCAACCCAGTACTTCACGCTGCGTACGCGCGGCTGGGGCAGCTTGGCCAGGGGCTTATAAGTCTTCTCATAGTCTGCCTGGAAACGCTCCACGTCCTTCGGCCCCAGGAGAGGATTCAATACTTTGGTGTTGTACCAGATCCAGCCGCCGCAACCGATAAAGGCCAGCAGCGAACAAGCCGCGGCCAATCTCCACTCGAAACCGAACCGTAGCGCCGCGTTGCCTGCGCGCACGCTCCAGCGGTCTTGCTTCCCCCTTTGCCAGAACATCACGGTGGCGATGGCCAGCATCACGCAGAAAAACAGCCAGTAGACGGTAAACCAGTTCCACGCTACGCGATAAGGCGCATCATTGAAGAAATCCGAATAAACCACGTTGGGCCGTCCCGCAAATTGAACCAGGTTGGTCACCACGTTCAGCGCCCGCCACAGAAAGGTGTTTACGCAATAGAAGGCTATGAACGCG
>JBEKOS010000121.1:0-9702 GCA_049521535.1 Terriglobales bacterium
TGAGTCGTCAGATGCCTTAACTGTTGCGACGATCGACCAGCACCTCACCAGCCCGGGCAGTACGGTCGGCACGGCCGCTTATATGTCTCCGGAACAGGTTCGCGCGAGGGAACTGGACGCACGCTCGGACTTGTTTTCGTTCGGAGTGGTCTTGTACGAGATGGCAACGGGGACACTGCCATTCCGAGGAGAGAGTGCAGGCGTGATCTTTGACGGAATCCTGAACCGTACTCCGTTGCCTCCATTGCGGCTGAATCCGGACATTCCACCCGAACTGGAACGGATCATCCTCAAGGCCCTCGAGAAAGACCGCGACCTGCGATTCCAGCACGCGTCCGATATGCGTTCGGAATTGTTGCGGCTGAAGCGCGATTCCGGGAGCGAGCGGAGTTTTGCGGCGGCCGGCCCGGGCACGGCTGTTGATGACAACACGGTTGCGCGTTTGCTGACTCCTGTTCAAGTGGGCGCGGCATCGAGCGTGCGCACGACGGAGGTTCGAATTCCACCCACTGGGCGGGAAAACTTCATGAAGGTCGCAGTTCCAGTGCTGCTGGCCTCGTTGCTGGTGATGACCTTACTTTATTTCCGCGCCCATCGAACCCGGCGGCTGACCGACAAGGACACCATCGTTCTCGCTGATTTTGCCAATAGAACGGGTGATCCCGTGTTTGACGATACCCTGAAGACAGCGCTTGGCATTTCCCTGCGGCAATCGCCATTCCTGAATGTGCTCTCCGACAGCCAGGTGGCGAAGGTTTTGCAGATGATGACGCTTCCGGCCGGCGCCAAACTCACGCTCGAGGTGACCCGCGAGCTCTGCCAGCGAGCGGGCAGCAAGGCCTACCTCGCCGGAACGATTGCCAGTTTGGGCAGCGAATACGTGCTTGGGCTCAAGGCAGTGAACTGCCAGAACGGGGACACGCTTGCGGAGAAGCAGGTGACAGCGGCTTCCAAGGAGAAGGTACTCGACACTCTGGGCGAAGCTGCCTCCGGGTTACGAAAGGAGTTGGGTGAATCTCTGGCCACGGTGCAGAAGTACGATGTTCCGCTCGCACAGGCCACTACGCCCTCGCTTGAAGCCCTGAAAGCGTTCACCGTTGGCGTAGAAGCCAATCGCGAGAAAGGCCCCGCTGCGGCCCTGCCTTACCATCAGCGCGCCATCGAAATCGATCCGAAGTTTGCCATGGGCCACTATGAAGTGGGAAACGACTACTTCAGCCTGAGCGAACTTGGCCGGGCCAGCGAATACTACACGAAGGCCTTTCAGTTGCGCGAACATGCCAGCGAGCGGGAAAAGCTGGTGATTGCTGCCGCATATTACGCAGCCGTGACCGGGGAACTGGACAAGTCGGTCCAGACCTACCAGGAAGAGATTGAGAATTATCCGCGGGAAGCCGAGGCCTATGTAAACCTGGGCCTCGTGTATGGCGACCTGGGGCAATACGAGAAAGCGGTGGAGATAATCCGTCAAGGCTTGCGCCTTGCTCCGAACGCTATCTCCGGATACGCCAACCTCGCCAATTACAATGTTGCTTTACAGCGCTTCGACGAAGCCCGGCAGACCATCCGCGAGGCACATCAGCGCCAGCTTGATGATGAGTTGATTCACAATATCCTCTACGGTCTTGCCTTTCTCGGGCAGGACTCCACTGAGATGGCGGAGCAGCAAAAGTGGCTGGCCGGAAAGCCCCAATACGAAAACTATGGTCTGGCACTTGCGTCCGACACTGCTGCATACTCCGGTCATCTGGAAAAATCACGCGAACTGAACCGGCAGGCTGTCGCATCTGCCATAGGGGCTGACAGCAAGGAGAATGGCGCTATATGGCAGACCAATGCCGCCCTGCAGCAAGCCGCTTTTGGCAATGCCGCTGAGGCGCGGCAGTTGGCGGCGGAAGCTCTGAAGCTCTCCCCCGCAAGTCAGGGAGTGGAGAGCGAAGCGGCCCTGGCGTTTGCGCTTGCGGGCGATACCATTCGCGCCAGGTCCCTGGCTCAGGACCTGGGAAAGCGCTTTTCGCTGGATACGCAGATGCAATCGCTTTGGCTGCCGGCGATTGAGGCACAGTCGGCGCTGAACGCAAAGGACCCGGCTTCCGCCTTAGATGCCCTGCAAGCTGCCTCATCCATCGAGCTGGGACAGATTCCATTTCTAAACAATTTGTCCTGTCTCTACCCGACGTATGTGCGTGGAGAGGCATACCTGGCGGCGGGCCGGGGAAAAGAGGCTGCCGGCGAGTTCCGGAAGATTCTCGACCACAGCGGCATTGTCTGGAACTGCTGGACCGGAGCGTTGGCGTATCTGGGGGTAGCTCGGGCCAACGCCCTACAGGCGAGAGCCGCGCACGGAGCCGATGCCGACGCCGCGCGGGTTCAGGCGCTCGCCGCCTACAAAGACTTCCTCGCCCTTTGGTACCAGGCCGATCCTGACATTCTTATCCTGAAAGAAGCGAAGGCCGAGTACGCAAAACTGCAGTAGCTGCCGGTGCTTGACGTAGTGTCTGCTTGTTGTTTCGGGGCCGGCTCGGCCCACTAAGGTGACCGATTCAAAGCCAAGTTGCCTGTTACACCCTTGCCGCTTCCGTTCTTGGAGAGATAGCGTGCAATGGGCTCATCGGTTCCGCATGTGTAATCTATCCATATGGATGACCTGCGGGTGCTTTTCACACGAGATCAGATTCAAAGCCGAGTGGTTGAACTGGCTGCCGAAGTCGATTGTGAATTCGCCGGGCAATCGATCGTCTTGATCGGAGTGCTGAAAGGTGCGGCGATTTTTCTCAGTGACCTCGCTCGCCAGATCTCGCTCGACGCTACCTTCGATTTCGTCGGCGTGTCCAGTTATGGCGAGCAGCAGCACTCCAGCGGGGAAGTGCGCCTGACGAAGGACGTGGACCGTCCGCTGACCGGCGCCAACGTAGTTCTGGTGGAGGATATCCTCGACAGCGGCAACACTCTGACCTGTCTGCGAATGTTGTTGTTGGCACACCAGCCGCGCTGCATTAAGATCGCCGCGTTACTTGATAAGCCGTCCCGCCGGGTCACACCGATCACGGCTGACTATCTTGGCTTCACGATTGACGATCAATTCGTAGTTGGCTATGGGATGGATTTTGCCGAGCGATACCGCAACCTGCCGGACATCTGCGTGCTCGCGCGAGAAACCGTCGCGGAAGTTGATGAGTGAAGATTCTACTAATAGCATATAATTCAGGTGTTCACCCTAATTTTTACTTGGAGGCAGCTATGCGCTTCCGCCTTCGTGTCTTCGCGTCAGTATTGTTCCCGATTGCAATCCTGGTATCTGGCTGTGGCAGCAAATCAAGCACTCTGCAAAACGATGTAGCAGTGGCCATCGAACCCAGCAGCGTTTCTGTCCTGATGACAAGAACTCAAAAGTTTACAGCTCAGGTGTCGGGTACTACCGAGACTGGCGTAACTTGGTTGATCCAGGATAGTGCGGGCGGCACCATTGATTCGACCGGCGTATATACAGCTCCCAATGCCACCGGGACGTTCCACGTGATGGCCACCAGTACGGCGCAACCGTCAGCAACCGCCACTGCGACAGTAAGCGTCGAAGCCGGCCCCCCGCCAGTCTTTTCCAGCACGCCGCCAACATCGGCTGAGTATGGACAGATCTATTCGTACACGCTATCGGCAATAGACCCAGCGGGCGGCACAGTCACCTTCGCGCTTACGAGCGGCGCCGGCACCGTTTCGGGCAATACGCTCGCTTGGACGCCTACCTATCCGCCGTCTGGCGTTGCAAATTTCGTTGTGACCGCGGTCACCACAGAGGGAGGAAGCGCCACGCAAAGCTGGAGTGTCACGCCGACCCGCACCATCATCGGCACATACTCGCTCGTCAACGTGGATCCATTCGGTAATACCACCGCTCAGTCCCCGCAAGATCTGACCGGCTGGACATTTGCCGCGCTTGTTCCGGACGGCACCGGCGGATATAGTACTTTTCCGGGCACGGGAGCAACGAATGGCACATTCACCATTTCAGGCGTGTCGGCCGCGCCAGGGGACTCGTACTGGCTTGCATATGGGTCTTGCAGTGGCTGTTCCCCGGCATACTTCGACCAAATCACGACCAGTAACCCGGTTTTAGGAGGCTTTGTAGGAGTGCCGCGGTCCGGCATCACAAATGGAAGCTTTGCGCTGGCGTTCGACCTAACCGGGTTTGACACCTCATGCGACAAACCGTGTATCACAGGGAACTACACCGGTTCCGAATGGTGGGTTCCGAACCTCTTGGCCGGTGGTGCCAGCACCGATGCGCCGTACGGTGGCGTGGTGACCGCAACGGGATCATGGACCGGGCCCCTGATGGACGCGTCCCAGGGAGATGCCGGCTACCTGCTTACTTCGATTAATGATTCGGACCCTGATCCTGACCTTGAAGAGTATGAGAAGTACATCGTTAAGAACTCATTTGGCCCAGTTGCTCTCACTACGCCCAATGGCTCGACTATTCCCGTCGACGGCGCCGTCTACGGCCCGAACCAGGGAGTGGCCCCGGTGAACGGGTTTGAGGCTCTGCGCCTGGGCGTGAATCCAAACTGGCCTTATTTCGTGAACTGCAACTATTGGGCGATTCCCTCGTTGTTAGGCAACCAGTTCGGCTTTCTTTTTGAATCTGAATCTCCATACGAGCTGTTCTTCCAGGGGTTTTATGCCTATGCATCAACATGTCCGGGTTCGAGCTTTGGGGAAGTCAGCAATCCGTTTCCCATTGATAGCATGCCGATGGCATTCGAGTATGCGGAGTTTGTCGCTCCCGAGGGTGGATCGGAGGTAGGTGAGAACTGGGTGTCATCCAACGATGCGTCATCGACCATGTTTCCAGCGGTAGGTCAGGTAAGCAGCCCGACGATCAACGGAGCGGACTTCTACCAGAATCAGACGTTGACTTCGACGACACCGACGATTTCGTGGAGTGCCCCTGCGGTTGGCCGGGCTGGCCTTTACGTTGTCCACGTAAGTTGGCTGGCATTTTTCAGCACCACGAGCACCCAGTTGATCGTTCCGCCGGGAATTCTTGCTCCTGGGAGTACGGTCAACATCAGTATCGTTTCAATTTCTGACTCCGCGGGATGCGCGGGAAGTGGAGACGTGGGATTGTGCACATTCTCGCTGAACCAGGGCGGCGCAACCGCGGTTTCGGGAACGCTTACGGTTCCTGGAATCGAGGACCCCGGCCGCAAGGCCGTGCGCCATGGCCAGCAAGTCTATACGAGTTTGTCCGCTGAGCTATGGCGCCACGAGAATGAACGGCGGCAGGAAAAGCTGCGGTTCGAACGGTTGAAACACAGGCAGAGCGTTCAGCCGTAGCTCCTTACCAAGCCAGTGTCACCTGTTGATCGAACTGTGGCATTAGGAACGCCTATGCGCCACCTGTGCCTGGAATCGGCACCCGCAGATCGTGTCCGGTCATCTCTTTCGGCTGCGGAATTCCGAGCATGCCCAGTACAGTTGGTGAGATGTCTTGCAGTGCGCCGTCCGGACGCAGCGTAAACCGCTTACCGTTGTCCCCGACCATAATGAAGGGCACCGGATTGGTGGTGTGGAAGGTGTGCGGACCGCCGTTCGCTGGGTCGATCATCATCTCGGCATTGCCGTGGTCGGCAGTAATGAGCATGGCGCCGCCGTGCTGGCGAACCGTGTCGTAGATGCGTCCCAGGCAGGCGTCAACGGTTTCTACGGCCTTGATAGTGGGCTTAAGCTGGCCGGAGTGGCCGACCATGTCTGCATTGGCAAAATTGACGACGATCACATCGAAATCGCCCTTTTCGACCGCGCTGACCACAACATCGGCGATTCCGGGTGCGCTCATCTCCGGTTTCAGGTCATAAGTGGCGACCTTGGGGGAGGGAACCAGAGTGCGCTCCTCACCCGGAAAGGGCTGCTCGACGCCCCCGTTGAAGAAATAGGTGACGTGGGCGTATTTTTCCGTTTCCGCCACACGCAGGTTGCGCAGGTTCAATCCAGCCATCACGTTTGCCAATATGTTATGCAGTTCCTCGGACGGCACTACGAATGGCAGGTGGAAAGCGGCGTCGTACTTGGTCATGCAGATATAGTGCAGATTTCGGGGAGCCTGATCGCGCGGAATTACCGTGTCCAGGCTGGTGGCGCCCGGCAATTCCTTGCCACCGTCGGGAGCAAGGCCGCTATCGCGGGTGAGGGCGCGCGTAATTTCGCGAGCCCGGTCGGCGCGAAAGTTGAAACAGATGCAGGAATCATGGTCGCGAATCGTGGCCACCGGTTCGCCATTTGTGCCGGTGCGCACGAAGGGCAGGATAAATTCGTCGGTCACGCCGCGGTTGTACGATTCCTTGATTCCCTGAACCGGATCTGCATACCCGGCCGTTTCGCCCTTGCCATGCACCATTACACTGAAGGCCTTGGCGATTCGCTCCCAGCGGCGATCGCGATCCATGGCGTAGTAGCGACCCGAGACGCTCGCCACGCGGCCCATGTTTAGCGTTCGTATTTTCTGTTGCAGTTGCTCCATGTATCTGGCGCCGCTGTTGGGAGCGGTGTCGCGGCCATCCATGAAGGCGTGGACAAATACCCTGTCCTTGCTTACGCCGTTCTGCGCAGCCATTTCAAGCAGCGCGTAAAGATGCTGCTGCTGCGAGTGCACGCCGCCATCGGACAGCAATCCAAACAGATGCAGCCGGCGCTCGCCCACGCAGGCATTTTTCATTGCCCCAAGAAGGACTGGTTGCTTGAAAAAGTCGCCGTTCTGGATCATGAGATCAATGCGGGTAATGTCCATGTGGACCACCCGTCCGGCGCCGATGTTCAGGTGCCCGACCTCGCTGTTGCCCATCTGCCCGTCCGGCAAGCCGACAGCGTGGCCACTGGTCCGGATCAGCGTGTTGGGGTAGGTGCTGAGCAACTTGTCGTATTTAGGTTTGCGGGCCAGGGCTATCGCATTGGCCTTGGTTTCGGGCGAGTATCCCCAACCATCGAGAATGATCAGCACCAACGGTTTTGGACGCGTCATCTGTCGATCCTTCCGCCGCGAATGAACGCGGCCCCAAAGCCATTCAGTATAAAGGAGAAAACCCCAGGTCGAGCGCCCCCTCTGCCTGTTCCGAAAATAATTATGCAACTCTGTACAACCGCGGGGGTTGAAGTTGCCATTAGACGAAACTCAGGGGCGCCGTGCTGCTCGTCTGCCTGGAAGCGCTGGCCCCTGAAACAGGAGGCGCCTAACGTGTTTCGAAATCTCGTGCTTCTCGCTCTCACCCTGGTGGTGCCGTTTGCCATTGCGGCACCCGCAGAAACGCTCGATTTTCTTCCTGCAGGCATGCTAATAAGCTGCAGCATTGACGAACCCAATTTTAGTTCGAAAACCGCGGAGGTAGGTGATCCGGTGCTGTGCCATGTCACCTCCACCGCGGCTTTCGGGCGCACAGTTTTTCCACGCGGAGCTTATCTCTCTGGACACCTGCAGGACGCACAAGACCCGGGCCACTTTTGGGGCAAAGGCTACCTGTTGGTAGAGTTTGACCGTCTGGTATTGCCGGGCGAGGCCATTCTACCCTTCACATCCAAAATCGTTGCCGTGACCAAGTACAAGGTCGGGAAGGATGGACGCATCAAGGGCAAGGGCCATGCCACTCGGGACGCGGTGGAGTGGATGATCCCCGTACTATGGCCGATCAAAATAGTCACCTTGCCGATGCGTGGGCCATACCCGACGTTGAAAGGCGAGCAACGGATTACCCTGCGCCTGATGGAAGACGTGGACCTGCCGCACAGCACCCGTCAGACCGTTCCTGCGCCGCCGTGGTCCGCAAGGCCTTCCAGTTGGAATAACTCCGGCAACTCGTACGGAAATTACCAGCGCATCAGTCAGACCGTTCAGCAGGAACCAGCGCGCACGTTTGATGCCAACGCCACCATGATTGTGCTGAAAGACCAAAGCGCCATCCTGGGGCAATCGTGCCAGGCGCAAGGCAATCATATTGTCTGCCTGGGCGAGGGCGGTCGGGTGGAATCGGTTCCCATGACAAGAGTTGATGTCGCCGAAACATTACGCAGCAACCGTGAACGGGGAGTGCAGTTCTCTCTGGGAACGACCACAGTTGAATAGACCTTAACCGCGGGTCTGGACAGATTAAGGCTGATAACCGCGTATGTGAGGCTTGCCAGATTGCCTGGGCCGGTGAGCCTCCAATCCGTAGAAATCCGCACCAGTCTGTTCAGATCCGCGGTTAACTTTTCTCGTCTCCCTCTATACACTCTTTGCCGGGGCGCTATGATAAAACTCGCACAGATTGAGTAGCTTACTGTCCGGGTATTATCGAACGCCCAATGAGTAGTACTCGACCCAATGCCGGTCCGGTGATCGAGTTTTGCGACGTCTCATATTGCATTGCAGGAGGACGTCCGATCCTTGCCGGCCTGTGCCTGCAGGTCCATCGAGGAGAACTACTGGTATTGCTGGGCCGTAGCGGCTCCGGCAAGAGCACTGCACTGAAACTCGTCAACGGCCTTCTTGCTCCCACCAAAGGGCAGGTGTGCATAGAGGGGCGACCCACCCGGGATTGGGACCAGATTCAGTTGCGTCGCAGCATCGGCTATGCGATCCAGGAGGTTGGGCTATTGCCGCACCTCAGCGTCGAGAAGAACATCGGCCTGGTTCCTCGCCTCCAGAAATGGCCGCTCGAGCGGATTCGGCAGCGAGTCGACGAGTTGATGCTTCTATTGCAATTGCCTTCCGACGAGTTGCGAGAACGTCACCCGCACCAGCTTTCCGGAGGGCAGCGTCAAAGAGTGGGATTGGCCCGAGCGCTGGCCGCAGACCCGGCCATCCTGTTGATGGATGAACCCTTCGGCGCGCTTGACCCGCTTACGCGGGCCGAAATCCAACGTGAGTTCAAGCTGCTGCAGCAGCGCCTCGGCAAGACAGTAGTATTCGTAACCCACGACGTGCGCGAAGCCATGTTGTTGGGGACACGAATTGCGCTCCTCGATAGCGGAAGACTAATGGGCGTTTATTCGGCCGAAGAATTTCTGTGCACCGCCGATCCGTTGGCAGCAGAGTATGTAGCCGTATACCGCGGCGATAAACTAATCGACCGGCCACGGATTCAGACGGATAAACAATGATCTGGCAACAACCCAGGTATGTATCTTCTTGATCCGTGAAATCCGTGGAATCCGTGGCCAACTGAGGTGAACTTATGGGTTTGCTGCACTTTCTTGCCATCCATCGCGCGGAAATTGCCGGCGCCACTGCCGAGCACATCTGGTTGGTGGGAGTGTCGATCTTTCTTGCCGTCGCCATTGGAATTCCCCTGGGCATTGCGATCACGCGCCGGCCGTGGCTGAGGCAGTGCGTGCTTGGAGGGACAAACGTCATTCAGGTCATTCCCAGCCTGGCGCTTTTTGGTTTCCTGCTGCCGATGCCCTGGCTGGGCGAGCGCGCCGACCGGCTTGCCATTGTGGCCCTGACTTTGTACGCTCTGCTCCCCGTCGTCCGGAACACCTATACCGGAATCAAGTCTGTGGATCCGGCGATTGTTGAAGCCGCTCGCGGCATGGGCATGACCAGCGGCCAGATGCTCCGTATGGTGGAGTTGCCGCTGGCGCTGCGATTCATTCTGGCCGGAGTGCGTGTAGCCGCGGTGATCACGATTGGAGTGGCAACTATCGCTGCCGCGATCGGCGCCGGAGGCC
>JBEKOS010000122.1:0-9655 GCA_049521535.1 Terriglobales bacterium
GAGCACAATGACGCCAATGTGCTTGCTCTGGGGGCTCGGATCCTCGATGAAGCCACCGCGCTGAAGATCGTTGACAAGTGGCTCCATACGTCCTTCGCCGGCGGCCGGCACCAGGCGCGGGTGGATAAAATCACCGCCATCGAACGTGAGGAGAAATAATCGCGGACATTGATTGATCCAAACTCATCGCCGCCGATCAAAGCAACGCCAGCAATTCCGTATTGCCCAGTTTTGGTTTGAGCCGCGATCATCTGTTCGGCCCCGTCTAAATCCGAGGTTGATGCTTGGCCTGCTGCAACTCGCGATAGGCCGCGCTTTTCGATATCCCGAGTTCTTTGGCCACTACTTTGAGCGCGTCCAGTTGGCTTAGGCCTTTCGCGGCCGTCAATTCCTCGACGCGCTGTCGAATCCTTTGCGGCGTTGATGGAACCGCGGGAACATGATCCTCGCCTTCGCGCTTGCCGATCAGCAATGTGATTTCACCTTTCAATTCGCCGCGCGCTCTTAACTGATCGAATAATTCGGCAGCATGCCCGCGCAGGAATTCTTCGTGCAGTTTGGTCACTTCGCGCGCGATTACCACCCGCCGAGCCGGGCCCAGGACCTCGATAATATCGGCTAGGGCTTCCTGGATTCGGTGCGGAGCCTCATAGAAAATCTGCGTCCGGGGCGAATCCTTCACGCGTTCCAGTGCCTCTCGTCTCTCGCTCCGCTTGCCGGGCAGGAACGCGCTGAAGCGAAAGGAGTCCGATGGCAGGCCGCTAGCTACCAGTGCGGCCAGAAACGCCGAGGCGCCGGGAATGGGCACTACTGGTATGTGGTGCCGAACGGCCAGAGAAATCAGCCGACTGCCCGGATCACTGATAGCGGGCATGCCCGCATCGGTTACCAGGGCGATCGCCAGTCCCCGCTCCAATTCCAGAATCAGCTCGGCCGCTCGCGTCATCTCGTTGTGCTCGTGGTAACTGATCGTCCGCTTGCGGATTTCGTAATGATTGAGCAGCTTCTGGGTTTGCCGCGTGTCTTCGCAGGCAATCAGGTCCACTGAGTTGAGCACGCGCAGAGCCCGCAAGGTAATGTCTTCGAGATTGCCGATTGGGGTGCCCACTACATATAGGGCCTTTTCCAAAGCGTCCTTAATGCCGGAGCCTCCCAATGCCGGTGCTGTATCCAGTTCGTCCATGCCCGGAGTCTACACCCACCGGATCGTGCCGGATAGCCGGCGTCCATAGGTCCTAATTCCCCCCGGCGGGTTGCGGGATGAATCAAGACCGGTGTTTATCGTGCTTGGCGCCGCTCGGGCCGCATCAGGCGCGATGAAACATCTTTATGTAGTATAAAAACGCAGTGACTGATTCTTTCACCATTCTTAATGTTGTTGGCGCGCGGCCCAACATGATGAAAATGGCGCCGCTGTTTGCTGAGATGCGCCGCGATCTGGATCTGAAGCCGATACTCGTACATACTGGTCAGCATTACGACTACTCCATGTCGAAGGTGTTCTTCGAGCAACTCCAAATGCCTGAGCCCGATTACAACCTCGAAGTTGGCTCCGGGTCTCATCACGCGCAGACCGCGGAGGTTCTGAAACGGTTCGGAGAGTTGACGCAAGAGCTGCGGCCCGACCTCATCGTCGTGGTCGGAGATGTAAATTCGACGATGGCGTGCGCCCTTGTAGGCGCCAAAGAACTTGTGCCTGTGGCCCATATCGAGGCGGGATTGCGCAGTCAGGACCGAACCATGCCTGAAGAGATTAATCGCGTGGTAACCGACGCGGTCTCCGACCTGCTCTTCACGACCGAAGAAAGCGCCGCGAGGAATTTGAGTCGCGAAGGGGTGGCTGCAGAAAAGGTGTTTTTCGTAGGGAACCTGATGATCGACTCGCTCGTGGGCGCGCTGCCTTTAGCGCGCCAGTCTCCGCTCAAGGCCAGGCTCGGGCTTCGGCCCCGAGGCTACGCTGTGGTTACGCTGCATCGTCCGGCGAATGTTGATGACCCGGAACGCTTGCGGGAAACCTTGGAGGCCCTTGGGAAAATTGCGGAACACCTTCCCGTGATCTTTCCGGTACACCCGAGGACGCTGCAAAGGATTGACGCCGTGCGCAATCAGCCGGAGGCAGAGCGAACAAGTGCCGCTGGACTGGCCACTGGCGGCTGGCGAATATCAACTGGTCTAAATACGATTCCGCCCGCCTCTTACCTGGATTTTATCGGTCTAGTCGATGACGCTGCCATGGTGATCACCGATTCCGGGGGTATTCAGGAGGAGACGACCTATCTCGGAATTCCCTGCCTGACGTATCGTGAAAACACCGAGCGTCCGGTGACGCTAATCCAGCATGGCGGTACCAACCAACTCGTGGGCACCAGCCCTGAAAGTCTCGTTGACGCCGCACAACAGTTGCTCGCACAAGCGGGAAAGCCGCGTCAGACCATTCACGAGCCACCACCGAAGTGGGATGGCAAGGCCGCGCCCCGGATCGTGCGCATTCTTCGCGACTACCTTCATGGCCGCGCGGATTCGGGTAAAACTGCGGACGGCCAATGATTGAGTGCTTCAACCGCCCATGGCTTCCCTCCCGCTTTGCTAGAATCGCAGTAGATCAGTCGTGCCGTAAGGCATGTCGATAAGGGGGCTCTGGCCCCCGAGCGTCGCCGCCGCATCTATGAAGCGTTTTCCTTATGTGCGCAGTCTTCGGGTTGCAGCCGTGGTGTGCCTGGCTGCGGCCTGCGCAATTGCCGCTGAAACCGTGGTCGAGGAAATTGTTGCGCGAGTCAACAACTCGATTATCACGCGGTCCGAGCTGCAGCGCAGCCACGAGCAGTTGCTAAGCGACCTGCGGCAACAGAACATCCCGGACACCGATGCGCGCGCGACCGACGGGGAAAAGGACCTCCTGCGCGACCTCATCGATCAGCAATTGTTATTGCAAAAGGGACAAGACCTCGGCATTAATGCCGACACTGAATTAATCAAGAAGCTCGATGAAGTACGCAAGCAGATGCATTTGGCGGACATGGAAGCGCTGGAGAAAGCGGCGCAGCAACAGGGCGTGAGCTATGAAGAATTCAAGCAGAACATGAAAAACGGGATCATCACGCAGGAAGTGATCCAGAAGGAGGTGGGCCAGCACATTAACGTTACCGCAGAGGAACAGAACCAGTTCTATGAAGAACACAAATCCGAGATGACGAAACCCGAGCAAGTGCGTTTGCGGGAAATCCTGATTACTCCGCAGACCAAGCCGGGCGAGGAGACCTCCCCGGTGGACCTGGCCGCCGCCGAGCAGAAAGCCGACCAGGCTCTGGCTGAGATTAAGGCAGGCAAGAGTTTCAATGAGGTGGCGCAAAAATACTCGAATGGGCCATCGGCGGCCGAGGGCGGGGACTTGGGCTACTTCAAGCGCGGCGCCCTTGCCAAGGAACTGGAGGACGAAACCTTCGCCATGAAGCCTGGCGAGGTTACCGGGGTGACACGTACCAAGCAGGGTTTTGTCATCCTGAAAGTGGACGACCATACGTCCTCGGGCGTACCTGCATTTGCTGCGGTCAAGCCGCAGATCGAGGAGCAGCTCTACCTTAAGAAGCTGCAGCCGGCTTTGCGCGTGTACCTGACCAAGCTGCGCGAGGATGCATTCATCGACGTCAGGCCCGGCTATGTGGACACGGGCCAAAGCCCCAATCAAACCCAACCCGTGATCACGGACGCCACTCCCACGCCGGCCAAGACCGCCGAGAAAAAGAAAAAGAAATTTCTGCTGTTCTAACGCCGTCGCGGTACCCTTCGGCTCTTTCTTGTATTCTTACTCCCATGACTGCAGAAATCATGTACGGCGCGCCGGTCGCCGAACAGATTGAGAGCCGGGTACGTGCTGGTGCGCAGGCGTTGAGGCGAACGAGTCAGGTAGTGCCGCGACTCGACGTGGTTCAGGTTGGCCGTAGCCCCGCGTCCACTCGCTATGTGAAGAAGAAGCTCGAAGCTTGTGAGCGACTGGGCATGCGCGCTGAACTCCATCTGTTCGGGGAAGAAGTGACCGGGGCCGAATTGCGGGACCAGGTTCGGGCTTTGAGCGCAGACACAGCCGTACATGGAATTCTGGTGCAGTTGCCCTTACCCGATTCAATAGAGAATCCGCCTGATACCTCCGGCGTGGACAAATTCGCGATCTTCGACGCGATCGCACCGCACAAGGACATTGACGGCGTCTCCCGCTTTTCAGTTCCGGAATTGTATCGTGCGCAGCAGCACGTCATGTTGTTTCTGCCCTGCACTCCACTGGCGGTACTGCGAATGCTCGCTTTCTACCAGATTCCAACCAAGGGAAAAGTAGCTGTGGTGGTGGGGCGTAACGATATTACCGCCAAGCCCATGCATCACCTGCTGGGCGGGCGCATGTGCAATGCCACCGCCATTTGGTGCCACCGTTATACTCAAAAGCGGGATCATGACGAGTTCATGCGCCAGGCGGACATCATCGTGACATCGGTGGGAAATCCAAACTACCGGATCACCGCGGAACTGGTGAAGCCCGGCGCCGTAGTGATCGATATCGGCACCAGGGTAGATGCCGATGGCCGTCTGCAGGGTGACGTGGATTTTGCAAGCGTCCGGCAGGTCGCGGCCTGGGTCACGCCAGTTCCCAAGGGAGTTGGGCCGGTCACGGTGGCTGCGCTTACCGAGAATCTGCTGCGCGCGGCCGAATTTGCCGCGGGTACACGGAATCCGGGCTACGAGCTTTAAGAGCGGGAGAATCTTATGGCAATAGCCAGTTGTCAGCACGTCAAGAATCACGTGACAAATGTCAGACCGCACAGCCATGGCTGCGAAGATTGCCTGAAGATCGGAGAGACTTGGGTTCATTTGCGGATGTGCTTGGAATGCGGGCACGTGGGCTGCTGCGACTCTTCCAAGAACCGCCACGCACGCGCCCATTTTCACCAGACCCAGCACCCCCTCATCCAGTCGGCCCAGCCAGGAGAAGACTGGCGCTGGTGCTACGTGGACGAGATTTACGTGGAGTAGAGAAGCCAGGAGAATTGGTGAATGAGTGATTGGTGATTTGCGACTTGGCAGACGGTCGTAGTCTCGCTTTCAATCACAAATCACTAAGTCATAAATTTCACTTTCATGTCCATCATCCTCGACGGCACCAGAATAGCAGCGGAGATTAAGGCAGCGGTTGCCCGGGAAATACACCAACTTACAGCGGCGGGCATTCAGCCTGGCCTCGCCATGGTGCTGGTGGGCAATAGCCCGGCATCCGATGTCTATGCGCGCAACAAGGTGCGAGCGTGCGACGAGCTAGGCATTCGCCACCACACCCGCTCTTTGCCGGCAACAGCGTCAAGCGAGGACCTGCTGCAAGAAATCCTCTCGCTGAATCGGCGGGAGGATGTTGATGGCATCATCATCGAGTTGCCGCTACCCAGGCAAATTGACCGGGACAGCGTCCTTTTGGCAGTTGATCCAAGAAAGGACGTGGATGGATTTCATCCGGTAAACGTTGGATTGCTCGCAACCTGGCGCCCCGGCTTGGTGCCTTGCACCGCAGCCGGAGTGATGGAACTTCTCCGGCACTACGAAATTCCCATTGCGGGTGCCGAAGCCGTCGTAATTGGCCGCAGTGATATTGTTGGCAAGCCCGTGGCCATGCTGCTCTTAAACCAGAACGCCACCGTGACCATTTGCCACTCGCGCACACGAAATCTTGCCGAGGTCTGCCGCCGCGCCGACATCCTGGTGGCCGCGGTGGGCATCCCTGGGTTGGTGACTCGCGACTTTGTGAAACCCGGAGCAGCAGTCATTGACGTGGGCATCAATAAAGTCACCGATGAGGCGCTAGTCCATCGATTGTTTTCTGGTAATACCAAGCGGGAGCAGGAGTTCATGGCGAGGGGCTGGGTGCTGGCGGGCGATGTTCGTCCCGATGTTGCGGGCGTAGCCGGTGCGCTCTCCCCGGTGCCGGGGGGGGTGGGCCCTCTTACCGTTGCCATGCTCATGGTGAATACGGTGCATGCGTGCAAGAAGAGGAGGTTGCCTGAAGCTGCAAGCATCAAGCTGCAAGCTACAAGTTAAAAACTTGCGGCGGGCTGGTTTTCGTTGCTCTTCGGTTCGTTGTCGTACGGATCTCACATGCTGAAAGTCGGGCTCACTGGCGGATTTGCCTGCGGAAAATCGACGGTGGCGGACATGTTTGCCGCGCTCGGCGTTCACATCGCCAAAGCGGACGAGATTGCCCATCGGCTCATGCGTCCGGGCGCGCCGGTTTACGCGGCTGTCGTGGAGCACTTTGGCCGGTCCATCCTGGACTCTGCCGGCACAATCGACCGGCAGCAACTAGCGGCTATGGTCTTTGATCCGGACTCCCCGCGAATTCAAGAACTCAATGATCTGGTTCACCCTGCCGTAGTCGCCGAGCAGGACCGTTGGTGTGCGGAGTTGAAGCGATGCGATCCCGATGGCATTGCCATGATCGAAGCAGCGCTGATTCTGGAAGCAGGCGTGCGCAGCCATTTCGATCGATTGATCGTGGTTAGCTGCGACGCGAATCATAGAGCTAAGCGTCTCGCCATGCGAATGGGAATCGATGAGAAAGCAGCTCAGCACGAGCTGGAACGGCGCTCGCGGGCACAGTGGCCCGATCAGCAGAAGGCAGAGGCAGCCGATTTTTTGATCGACAATTCAGGATCACTGGCGGCAACGGAACAGCAGGTGGAGCGGGTTCACGGAGCGTTAAGACAAAGTCCTGGCCTCTGATCGATGCAGATGAACGCAGATTAGAATAAAAGAAGATCGGCAGAGATAACGTTACCGCAAGAAATTCACCTGGTTTCTTGTCTTGATCGGAGTTGATCTGCGTTATCCTGCAGCTAAAAAGTCTTCATATGAGAACCGTAAGACGCATTCTCTTGGCAATCATGCTGGCCGCGGTATTCTATCTCTATACCACGCATCGCGCCGGCGTCTCCATCAATCCGGTGAAGTGGACTCACTTTCCCGAAAAAGTCGAATTGACGGAAGCAGCGGAGGGCAATCAGTCACTCGATCCGGAAGAGCGTACCACCATCGCCGTTTACAAAAAGGTTTTGCCGTCCGTGGTCAACGTCACCTCGACGGCTGTCGCCTTTAATTTTTTCTATGGGCTCATGCCGCAGAAGGGCCAAGGCACGGGTTTCGTTATTGATCGACAAGGCCATATCCTGACAAACTTTCATGTCGTGGAGGGTGCGCGCCTGGTGGAGGTCACGCTCTATAATCGTAAGAAATACAAAGCTGAAATTGTCGGTCAAGACCAGGCCCATGACCTGGCGGTGATCCAAATCAGCGCTCCCAGCCTAACCCCCGCTGTATTAGGCGACTCGCGGGGCTTGGAAGTGGGCCAGTTCGTCTATGCCATTGGCAATCCTTTTGGCCTCAACGGCTCCATGAGCCGCGGCATAGTGAGTTCCGTACGCTCCATTCAAACACCCGAAGGCGCCAACATTGACGAAGCGATCCAGACGGATGCGGCTATCAACCCGGGCAACTCCGGCGGGCCGTTGTTGAATTCCCGCGGCGAGGTGATCGGCATCAACGCTATGATCGCCACCAGCGGCGCGGGCCAAAGCGCCGGCGTAGGATTTGCCATTCCGATCAATACCGCGAAGGCAGTGCTGAACGATTTGGTCACTTTGGGCCGGGTGCGGCGACCGTCTTTAGGCGTTCAAAACGGACTGCCTATAGGGCCTGAATTGGCTGCGGAACTGGGCCTTCCCGCCGACTTTGGCGTCCTGATCATGCAGTTGACTCCCGGGGGCGCCGCTGAACAAGCGGGGTTGCGCGGAGGAAACCAGCGCATGTACCTGGGGAACATGCCTATTCTGGTTGGGGGCGACCTCATCGTGGACATTGATGGGACGCAAATCGAGGACCTGCAGGACATTGCCCGGGTTATGACCAACCACCGCGCCGGCGATACGGTCACGCTTACCGTCTATCGCGGCAAAAAGCAAATAAATGTAAAAGTGGTGCTTTCGGAAGCAAGGCAACAAGTCTGACAATTTGTAATTGGCAATTCGCAATTGGTAATTTTCGGGCATAATTGCGACGGCGCAAGCGTCCATCAATTGCCAATCACAAATCTCAAATTACCAATTACAGGAGGCGGTTATGTCAGACTTTGGCTTTAGCAAGGGCAAGGTGATTGAAACGGATGGCGGCGGAGCAATTCGCGCGGTGGGAATTGCTTCTGCTTTCATCATGATTCTGGTTTTATCGTGGGCATCCCTGGCTTACGTTCCGGCGGGCCATGTGGGCGTCCTTACAGTGTTCGGACATGTGACTGGACAGGTATTGTCAGAAGGAACGCACTTCGCCAATCCGTTTGCCGTCAATAACACGGCTTCGATCCGCACCCAAACCATCAAAGAAACCGCCAGCGTACCTTCGAATGAGGGATTGCTAATCACGCTGGATACCTCTCTGCTCTACCGCCTCGATGCGACCAAGGCGGCACAGGTTTTTCAGACCATCGGGCCCAATTATGAAGAAGTGATCATCGAACCAACGCTTCGCTCTGCCATCCGCGAAACGACGGCCTCCCACGAGGCGAACGCCCTTTACTCCGGCGAGCGCGAAAAGGTCGCCAGCGAAATCTTTGCCCAGCTCAATCGGGAATTGGCGCCGCGTGGCATCGTTGTGGAAAATGTGCTGTTGCGCGACATCCAGCTTCCAGCAACACTGAAGGCATCAATCGAAGCGAAGCAGCAGGCCGAACAGGAATCGCTGGCCATGAGTTTCCGCTTGCAGAAGGAGAAGCAGGAAGCTGACCGCAAACGCATCGAAGCCGCCGGCATCCGCGACTTCCAACAGATCGTCGCCCAGGGCATTTCGCCGCAACTCCTCGAATGGAAGGGTATTGAGGCCACCGAAACCCTCGGGAAAAGCCCCAACACCAAGATCGTGGTAATCGGTAACTCTAAGAATGGATTACCGCTGATAATGGGAGGGCAGTGATTTGTGATTTGACAGTCTATGGCGACCCTCCTAGAAATCTGCAACCTAAGTGTCAGCTTTCCGAGTACAGCAGGGCCGCTGTGTGCCGTTCGGGATGTCAACCTCTCTATTGCCCCGGGAGAAGTGTTGGCGTTGGTCGGTGAGTCCGGGTCGGGAAAATCCCTCACCGCGTTAGCCGTCATGCGATTGCTGCCTCCTGCCGCCCACAGCAGCGGTCAGATCCTGTTTGCCGGGCGAGACCTGAATTGCGCCACTGACGACGAAATGCGGCAACTGCGCGGCGCTCGCATCGGCATGATCTTTCAGGAGCCCATGACCGCGCTCAACCCGGTTATGCGAGCAGGCGACCAGATAGCCGAAGCGGTCCTTGCGCACGCTGACAAGCGTGGTTCGCGAAGCGAGCGAAAGCAGCAAGCGTGGCAGGCGGCGATTGAGGCCATGCGCCTGGTAGCGTTGCGCCATCCTGAAGAGCGCGCCCGCGATTATCCGCATCAACTCTCCGGAGGCATGAGGCAGCGCGTGATGATTGCGATGGCCATCGTTAACCGGCCTCAACTGTTGATTGCGGATGAGCCGACCACCGCTCTTGACGTGACCATCCAGGCGCAGATTCTTGAACTGCTGGCGGATTTGCGCCAGAGACTCACTCTGGCGATGGTCT
>JBEKOS010000123.1:0-9643 GCA_049521535.1 Terriglobales bacterium
GCAAGTGTCCCGATAATCTGGTCGTTAAAGGTGTTCATCAGCAAGACATTGGGCGTTCCGCTGTTGAGCACATACATCTCCGTGGCACTGGGATTGGCGACGGCGTACACGGGATCGGTGCCGGAGCCGGCCAGGCTGATGGTGTTGGAGACGGTGTTGTCCAGCGTGGAAATCACGGAAATCGTATTATCCGCCTGATTTACGACGTAGATCTTCGAAGCATCACTCGTGGCCGCCAACGCCACCGGATTCGAGCCAACGGCAACTACGGCAGGCACGTTGCCGGTTTCGGTGTCGAGTACCGCAACCATATCCAGGCCATACTCAGCTACATACATGTCGAAGCCGGCCCTTGCCATGAAAACGGGCTGCGCGTCAGGTGAAATGCTCAGGTTGAAGGTGGTCGGTACAATGCCCGCAGTGGAGGGAAGAAACTCCGAGACTGTGCCGAACTGCTGAACTCCGGCCACCGGCGGCGCCTGATTGGCCACGAAAATGTCTCCGCTGTACATGACAAAAGCGGGAGCAAGCCCGACATAGACATTGGCGATGTTGCTGTCACCCGAGACATCGAGCTGCGAGGTCGCTCCCGGTGGACATGGGGCCGTCAGGTTCGGATTGACACACGAACCCGGATTTGCCGGGTCCTCGCTTCGGCTCAGGACCACAACCGAATTTTGCTGCTGCGGATTCTGGCCGGGAGGATTTAATGGGATTTCGACGGGACGAAAAGTGTTGCCGCATCCCGCCCAGGCCAAAGTCATGAGCAGCGCTGCAACCATGGCGCCGCTGCGAGCCGGCCACAGTCGCAAAAAGTAGCATTTCTGTTGGGATAGACGCATGCAGGAAACCTTATTGTAATCGAGTATTCCGGCAAATGAGAAACCGGTGTGCCGCTTCTGCGGCCCTTACTTCGTTACACTAAACAACGCAAACTCGAATCTATGCGGTTGGAGGGAGGTCTGGTTGAGTATTTGTCGCCTTCGATTGGAATGCCGCCGATAATCATCGCCGGCGCCACAGTGAACTCCGATTTCGTCGCGGTCATTCGGCATAATGCCGTGCCCGCCGCCCTAGTAAGCCTGGTATTCGCGATGGTTGCTCATCGCATGGGCTCCGTGAGTCGATCCGGAGCTGCGGCCGGGGCAGCGGTTTCATTCTTGCTCTACGCAGTCTGCGGGCTGCAAGGTTTCCTGGTTCTGGGTGTTCTTTTCCTCATCACCGCGGGCACCACTCGATTGGGGAAAGACCGCAAGCGGCGGCTGGGAATCGGCGAGCACAGGCGTGGCCGCAACGGCTGGCAGGTGCTGGCCAATGTATCCGCAGCCGCGTTGCTGGCAGTAGTTGCGCTCTACGCCTCGCGACCCGAGATCCTCTTGGCCAGCGTGGCGGCGCTGGCCGAAGCCGCTGCCGATACCGCCGCCAGCGAGGTGGGAAAGGCGCTTAGCTCGCACGTTTACCTCATTACCACCTTTCGCCGGGTCGACGTCGGGTCCGATGGTGGCATCAGTGTCATTGGCACTTTGAGCGGAATCGCTGCCGCACTGTTGACTGCTATGGCTGCCGCAGTCCTGGGCCTGGTTCCTGCTCGCTGGCTCCCTGCCGCATTTGGCGCGGCCGTATTCGGAAGCTTGCTCGACAGTTTTCTTGGGGCCACGGTACAGCGATCAGGCTGGCTCAATAACAGCGCCGTCAACTTCCTGAGCACCATTGCGGCGGCGGCAATCGCCGTGTTTTTATTGTTGTAGAGGGTACCTCGGTAACGACTAACTACTGATATTTCTGCGCGTCTAAGGTAGGTAGGCGCATCCTTAGTTTGCCGGGTGATTTTCATGAAGGTCAGAACTTTTGCAGTTGCGTTGGCGCTTGCGCTGGCGGTATTCCTCTTCGCGCAGCGGCACGCCTCCGCGCCTGAACCGCCGGCCTTCGCCCATGTTGTGGATTTAACTCATACCGTCAGTTCCGGCTCACCGGGGTATGAAGTCGCGGAAAAATTCAGCGCACGCACGGTGGCGACCATCGAGAAGGATGGCTACTTTGCACGCGAAATCATCCTGCCGGAGCACTTCGCCACTCATGTGGATGCGCCCGCCCATTTTACCCCCGGGGGATGGACCCTGGACCAAATTCCGGCGGACCGGTTAGTCCGGCCTCTGGTCGTGCTGGACGTAAGCGCCAAGACCCAACACGATTCTGATTATCTGGTGGGAATCGGCGACGTTGCCGATTGGGAGAACGTCAATGGGCACGTCCCGCCGGGAGCCGTCGTCATGGCATTCACCGGCTGGGACAAGCACTGGAATTCCGCCACGGAGTATCGCAATCTTGACGCCAAAGGAGTCCGCCATTTCCCCGGGTATTCCCTGGAAGCGGCCAGATTCCTGGTCGAAGGGCGCGGCGTGGTAGGGCTTGGAATCGACACTCTCAGCATTGACCCCGGCCCCTCAAGCGATTTTCCGGTGCATCACTACACCCTGTCGCACAGCGTATATCACGTGGAAAACGTCGCTAATCTTTCCCAAGTACCGGCAAGCGGCTCGTTGGTGGTGGTCGCCCCCGCCAAGCTGGAAGGCGCATCCGGCGGCCCGGCCAGGGTGCTGGCGCTGGCGCGCTAGAGGCGCTTGGCCGCGGACGTACACAGATCAACACCGATCAAGAAAACAACCAGCATCGGTAAACAGCATGCAAACCAGGCTCTCATTGCAGAGTTCTGTCCGCTTGCTGCTTCCAGCTAGTACTTTGGCATGCTCCGGTCAATCCGGTCGGCCCAGGCAGTAATACCGCCCCTGAGGTTTCTTACCTTCTGAAAGCCGGCCTGTTGCAGGAAAGCAACGGCCTTGGCGCTTCGCCCGCCCAATTTGCAGTGCACCACAATTTCGCGGCTGGAATCCAACTCGCTCACGCGCCGGGGCAATTCGCCCAGCGGAATGAGATTTCCCCCGAGATTCGCAATCTGGTATTCGTGGGGCTCGCGCACGTCCAGCACGAATACGTCTGCGCCGGAATCCAACTTCTGTTTTAGTTCTTCCACTTCAATCTCAGGAATCTGATTCGACACGGGTTTCTCCTCCTCACCCCGAATTCCGCAAAACTGATTGTAGTCGATGAGATGGGTAATGGTGCGTTGCGGACCGCAAACCGGACACTCGGGGTTTTTGTGCAGCCGCAGTTCGCGGAATCGCATGGCCAGAGCGTCCACCAGCAACAGGCGGCCAACCAGCGGTTCGCCCGTTTCCAGTATCAGCTTGATGGCCTCGGTGGCCTGAATCATCCCGAGCAGCCCCGGCAGAACCCCCAGCACCCCGCCTTCTGCGCACGAGGGCACCAATCCCGGCGGTGGCGGCTCGGGGTACAGGCAGCGGTAGCAAGGACCGTCTTTTGTGGCAAACACGCTTGCCTGGCCTTCGAAGCGAAAAATTGAAGCATACACGTTGGGCTTGCCGGTCAGCACGCAAGCGTCGTTGACAAGATAGCGGGTCGGAAAATTGTCGGTTCCGTCGACCACCAGGTCGAAATCGCGGAAGAGTTCGATGGCATTCTGGCTGGTGAGATGCGTCTCAAATCGCCGCACTTCGACATGAGGATTGATGGCAGCAATTTTCTCAGCCGCGGATTCCAGCTTGGGCCGGCCAACGTCGGCGGTAGTATGCAGCACCTGGCGCTGAAGGTTCGTGAAGTCTACGACGTCGAAATCCACAATACCCAGCGTACCCACTCCAGTGGCGGCCAGATACAGAGCTACAGGAGAACCCAGGCCCCCGGCTCCAATGCACAACACCCGCGCAGCTTTCAGTTTCTGCTGACCTTCCATGCCCACTTCGGGCATGATCAAGTGACGCGAATAGCGCAGGACCTCTTCGTTGCTTAGGGAGGAGGGAGCGATTGGAAGTGTTGTGACGATGGTGGCCATTGCCTCTAATAGAATTTCGGAATTGGGATTTCGGATTTAGGGCACAGTGGGTACGAAAACGCCCGCTCTTAATTCCCAAATCCTAAATCCCCATTCCCAAATGGTTTGCTGCTGCCTCCTGCGATCGAGGGCACAATGGAGAGCGTATCGGTCTCGCCAATGGGCGTTCCTTCTTTCTGGAGATAGCGTACGTCTTCATCATTCAGGTATACGTTCACGAATGCACGCAGTTTGCCCTCCTCGGTGAAAAGGTGCCGGCGGAGTTCTGGGTGCCCGGAAGTCAGCACATTAAGTGCTTCTCCCACGGTTTTGGCGGAAACTTCGACCGTTGCTTTCTTCGCCGCATACTGGCGCAAAGGCGTAGGGATAAGAATCTTCATATGGCTCTCAGATGAATCGTAACGGCCTCCGGATGCACGCCCGGATAGGTTCAACAGATATCAATCTGTTCGTGTTCGAATCGTTTTTGCTCCTCGCCATCTCCCGCAAGTACGAATGAATTACTTTGCAACGCCCGGCCCTGCTCCACACTCGTGATCACATACGAACAGCCCAGCCAGTGAGCTTCTTCAAGGTCGGTCTTCGACCAACGAGCGGGATGATCGGGATGAGAGTGATAGAAGCCAATGACGTCCATCTCCTGCTCGCGGGCCTCGCGCTGAATTCGCACCAGTTCGCGCGGGTCGATATGGTAGCGGTTTCGCGGCGAATCCACTCGGGAGTTGGTACAACGCACAATCGAGCGGACTATTTTGGCATTCACGTTATCGTCAACCTTCCCAAGCAGCACTCCGCAGCACTCGTTCGGATATGTCTCTTCGCCGTGCGAGCGAAGCTGGTCGAGATGGATCGATGAAATCTTGAGCATACCTGTAATTGTCTTGTCATCCTGAGGCCGCGACTGTTGCGGCCGAAGGATCTATGCATCTTTCTACGGCATGCAGGTACATAGATCCTTCGCTTGGTTCAAGATGACAAGAGACGCGCAGCAAACCACCAGGATGATGTCCTCTATTCCTGTTCCCAATATTTCTCACTGAGGTATTTATCGGCGGAATCCGGAAACACCGTTACGATCACCGAATTGCGGGCGGCTTGCCGGGCTGCCTGCAGGCACCCCACCAGCGCGGCGCCGGCGGAAGTCCCCAACAGCAGACCCTCCTCACGGGCCACTCGCTTAACCATTGCATGAGCTTCCTCGGTGGAGATCTCCAGGTTCTGGTCCGCTACTGCGGGGTCGTAGATCGACGGCACGATTGCCGAGGGCATATGCTTTGCGCCTTCAATACCGTGGAAGGGCGAATCGGGCTGTAGCGAGATACATTGAATCCTGGGATTCAGTTCGCGCAGCCGGCGCGCAGTTCCGATGAACGTGCCTGAGGTTCCAAGCACAGCGACAAAGTGCGTGATCCGCCCCGAAGTCTGCTGCCAGATTTCGTCGGCGGTGCCCAGATAGTGGGCCCGCCAGTTGGCGTCGTTGGAGTACTGGTCGGCATAAAAGTAGCGTCCCGGCTCTGCATCGGCCAGCTCCGTTGCCTTGCGAATGGCGCCGTCGGAGCCTTCTCCGGGATCGGTCCAGATCACCTCGGCGCCGTAGGCCCGCAGCATGCGCTTGCGTTCCTCGGAAGCGTTTCCTGGAACACACAAGACGACCTCAAAATGTTCGGCCGCCCCCAACATGGCATAGGCGATACCGGTATTGCCGCTGGTCGCGTCGAGAAGCGCCCGGCCGGCCGACAACTGCCCGGTCCGCATGGCTTCGTTGACGATGCTTGCCGCGGTGCGGTCCTTTACTGAGCCGCCGGGATTGAACCATTCCGCCTTGCCGAGGATTTGGACTCGATGATATTCGGGCACAATCCGCTGTAAGCGCAGGAGCGGCGTATTGCCAATCAGTTCCATCAGCGCTATGCCCGGTTGGCGCACTGCCAGCCCCGGCATGCGCACGCCGCTGGCACCAAATGGCGACGCGGAACTCAATATCTGATTTGAGCTGCTAATTCCCACAGTATGACTGATTAGATGATTTCAGCGAACGCTATGGCTCTTGGCTGCACCGGTAATCAGCGAATGGCAATTCACGGCTCCGAGTGCGCTCCGTTGCAGCCTCAACCGCAGCTTGTAAACCATAAATTGCGCATCGGGCATCTGCGGCGGTACTCTGGGGTATCGGGATCAGGAGAAAAGGTGAAGAAAGCAAAACAGCCAGGCTATGAGCAGGTGTTGCAGTGGTTTCGCGACCATGCGTTTGCAGTCGTTGAGGCGCCCGGCGCCAGCCATCGAGCGACTCTGACGAAGCTGAATTGTTCCGCTGCGATCGAGCAGGGTGTGAGTGGCGCAGCGAAGATTTTTGCCTATCCGGGCTGCCTGGTTGGCGGCGAAATTGCGAAGCTGGTAAACCGCGGCTATCAGCAATTCCTGAAGACGACAAAACTCGAATTGCCGGCCACCGCCGAAAAGCTGACGGCATTGAACCATTTCGTAGCGGAGTTCAAGCAGGGCCTTGGCCTTACCAATCTCTACAACGAATCGCTCGGCACCACCAGCGAAGACTGTATCTACGACCGCATCGTGAATCGAGACCTGGCGGATCGTCCGAAACGGCCATGGGAGCGAAGGCAGGTAAAGCCTGCGTAGGGCACACGAACTACCCTGAGATTCCAGACCGATCCTTATCGCAGTTTGGCTCCGCACTTTGAGCAGAATTCCGGCTTTGAGAACATCCACCGTTTTCATATTCACAATATAGGCCCTTGGTTGGTCCGCGTTTTCTGCGTCAATCAGCAGCAAACTTCTTTTCGCATTCTGTTGTCCACGGATTTTGGCGCGGCCAGAAGTCGTAGCCGGCAACTGCAAGACGTTAGAATAAGCCTGTGCGCAAATACTGGGAAAACCCGGCTCCGCCAGTGCCGGTGAGGCCCGCAGGTAAGCTGCCGACAGCGCTGTATATCGGCAACGTAGCAATTACGCCCGCGACGGTTTTGGCGCCTATGGCGGGAATCACCGATACCGTTTTCCGCCAGTTCATTCGCGACCTCGGCGGCTGCGGGTTGGCGATGACGGAGTTTACCTCCGCCGATGGATTGTTGCGCACGCGCGACAAGAAAGCCCAGCGCTACCTGCATTTCTATGACGATGAGCACCCGATATCCGCACAGCTTTTCGGCAGCGACCCGCAGGTAATGGCGGAGGCCGCCACTCGCATTGAACAGCTTGGCTTCGACCTGGTTGATCTCAACCTGGGTTGCCCGGCGAAGAAGGTGGTCAAGTGCAACGGCGGTTCGGGTCTGTTACGCGACTTGCCGCTTCTCCGCCGTATTTTCGAGGTGGTTCGCGCGGCGGTGCAGATCCCCTTCACCGTCAAGTTCCGCATGGGATGGGATGAGCGGGAAATCGTGTGCGTGGAGTTGGCCCGTATTGCCGAAGACTGCGGCCTCAATGCCGTGGCGCTGCACGCGCGCACTCGCGAACAGGGGTACAGCGGCGCAGCGCAATGGGATTGGATCGCGCATGTCAAAGCTGCAGTCAACATCCCGGTCATTGGAAACGGCGATATCCGGTCACCTGAGGATGCCGCCGCCATGGTGGAACGAACACGATGTGATGCCGTAATGATTGGCCGCACCGCCGCAGCCAATCCGTGGATCTTCCGGCAGATAGCCCAATTTGCCGCCACCGGAGCTTATGCCGAACCCTCCGAAGCGGACCGTTACCTAATGATCAAGAAGTACTTCGAGATGCTGGTAGAGGAAAATAATCCCGGTGCACTCGGCAAGATGAAGCAGTTCGCTTCATGGTTTACCCACGGCGTTTACCAGGGCTCGGCCCTGCGGAAAGCAGTGTATGAGGCGAAAACAGAACTGGCGGTCTTGGATGCCGTGGACCGATTCTTTGAGCGTCCCGCTTTTGCTCCAACTGGCGACTGGCGACCGGCGGCTGGCGACTGTTCTACCCCCCGCGCTTAAGTTCCAGAAAGACCTGGCGAGCGCATTCCTTCAGGGTCTCGAACACTCCCGCTCCCTGAAAGGCAACGGACTCAAACACCGGTTCTCCCTTTCGCAGCAGCCCTTGCTTGAGTTCTTCCTGGCTGAGGATATTCGGCAGGTCGCGCTTGTTCAGTTGCAGCACGTAAGGAATCTTCGCAAACTCGTAGCCGTGTTCTTTTAGATTCGACTCCAAATTGTCCAGGGCTTCGATGTTGGCATCCATTCGTTCTTCCTGGGAATCGGCGACAAATACCACGCCATCCACGCCCCGCAAAATAAGCTTGCGGCTGGCATCGTAAAACACCTGGCCGGGGACCGTGTACAGATGGAAACGAGTACGAAAGCCGCGTACCGTGCCGAGATCGAGCGGAAGAAAATCGAAGAACAGCGTGCGGTCCGTCTCCGTCGCCAGAGAGATCATCTTGCCTTTTTGCTTGTCGCCGGTCTGCTTATAGATGTATTGCAGATTGGTCGTCTTTCCCCCAAGGCCCGGGCCGTAGTAGACGATCTTGCAGTTGATCTCGCGCGCAGCGAAGTTAATGAAACTCAATTTTCAAATCCTAATTCTCAGTTGTCAGCCTCCGGCAAAACAATAGCGCAGGCGCCGCCGGCCAAAGCTCGCAGACGGACAACTTCAGTTGGATTTATAACACAGACAGGGTGCTGGAATTTCGACGGACAGGTCAAGAACCCATCCGAAGTAACCACGGGGGATATGCCAAACATACTCGACTGACAAATCTTTACGGCGTGTCTTCGCCCTCCAGCGCGGTGATAACCTCGTCCGCAACATCCCATTCCTTGAGGATGGAAAAGATGGTTCGACTGGTGAATCCGGCGCGCATCAAGGTCCGGAAAACGCGGGCGGCGCCTTTCGTGTCGGCCGGCTTTTGCATCCGCTTTCGAGCCAGATGCTCGCGCGCCAGCCGCTCTTCACTTATGCCCTCATAGGCCGCATTTACCGACTTTTCAATAATCTCGCCGTGTACGCCTTTGGTTTTGAGATCGGCGATCACGCGCCTGCGCCCAAAGTGTTCCTTCTCGCGACGGTAACTGCAGTAGGCAGCGGCGAAGTGCGTATCATTTAGATAGCGTTGCTCTTTAAGCTTCCCAATAACAGCTTCGACCAGGACCTCGCCATTCTCTTGTCCCGTAATGCGCTGCCGTAAAAGGCGCTTCATCTCTGCAACCGCACGAGCCCTCCGTGCCAGCGCGCCGATCGCGTACTCATAAAGCGCAGCTTCGTTGTAGGGTGATTTGCGGCGAGAAAAGGGCATGGCAATATCAACCGCGGATCTAGACTGATTAAAACCGATCGCCGCGGATGCCTGAACGAGGATTACATTGTTTCAGATTCCGTGCAAATCCGTGTCGATCTGTATGAGTCCGCGGTTAGGTTCTAGCCGCCAAATCCCATCGAGATACTGGCCTGCATTTCTTCACGGGCAGCGTCCGAAGTGGACGAGATGCCCTGCACCCGCAGCTTGAAGTCGTCCGGATTGGAGGCGTTCGCCAGCGCCGTTTCGTAGGAAACGTGTCCCTGGTTGTACAGGTCATACAGCGACTGGTCGAAGGTCTGCATGCCATATTGCGATGTCCCGGCGGCAATCGCCTCACGAATCTGCCGAGTCCGGTCGGGAGTGATAATGCACTCGCGCACATAGGCCGTCGTGATCATAACCTCAACCGCCGGCACGCGGCCTTCGCCGTTCGCCTGGCGCACCAGTCGCTGGCTGATCACAGCGCG
>JBEKOS010000124.1:0-11143 GCA_049521535.1 Terriglobales bacterium
GACGGGTTTTCTTCCGGAAATAGGATCATGCGTAGTTTGCGGCGCAGAGCTAAACAAGCAATCCTCCTTGGCTTATTTTCATCCCTTGTCGGTCGGCCTGATGTGCGCTGACGACAAGCGCCTGGCCTCTACAGAATTGGCGTGGGAGTCGCGCATGATGGCGCAGAACATGCTGCGGGCGCCGCTGGAACGGTTTCTAGGCCTGGCGGAGGACTGGCCCAAGAATCGCTGTGCCGACCTGCGACGGTTTCTCGTTCAGCGCTTGGAACAGCACATTGAGAAGAAACTGGTAACGGTGACGATGCTGGCAAAACTCTGAAAAAATCGACAATAGCGATACAGAGAAAGAATTGCTGGCGATGAAATTCGGCGACTTTGGGATCGCCGTGCCAGGTTTTCCTCAAGTCGCCGCGTCTCCGACTCTCCCCTTCGTCTCTTCTCTGTGCCTCTGTGGTAGGTTTTATAGGAACGTGCATACAGGGAAAAAATCGCTGACCTATCAGGAGCTGATCCTGCGGTTGTCCAAGTTTTGGGCGGACCGCGGTTGCGTATTGCAACAGCCTTACGACTTGGAGGTTGGCGCCGGCACAATGTCCCCGGAGACGTTCCTGCGGGTGTTGGGGCCGAAGCCATACTACGTGGCGTATGTGCAGCCGTCACGCCGTCCAGCAGACGGACGTTATGGAGAAAACCCAAACCGGCTATACAAGCACACGCAAATGCAAGTGATCCTGAAGCCTCCGCCTGACGCGGTACAGGAACTTTATCTTGAATCACTGGCTGCCATTGGCATCGACCTCCGGAAACACGACCTCAAGTTTGAAGAAGACAATTGGGAGGCTCCTACCCTGGGGGCCTGGGGCATGGGCTGGCAGGTGATGCTGGATGGGTTGGAAATCACTCAGTTCACTTATTTCCAACAGTGCGGCGGCGAAGATCTGGACCCGATCTCAGTGGAGCTCACCTACGGTTTGGAGCGCATTGCTGCCTTTCTACAGGACGTGGACTCGATCTATGAAATCATCTGGGCGCACGATCTCGCCAGCGGAAAAGCGGTGACCTATGGCGATGTGCGCCTGCTCGATGAACTACAGATGTCGGTGTACAATTTCGAGGCCGCCAACGTCGAGTATTCGAGAGCAGAAAGCTGATTGCAGACCATGATGATCTGCAAAAGCGTTTGCGGCAATCCGGCGACGCCTCGGCGGCAACTGCAGCCGCGACCGCTGAAAGCAAGCGACGCTTCCCTTTGTTGGGAGCTTACGAACTCTGTCTCAAGTGTTCCCACCTATTTAATCTTCTGGATGCACGCGGTGCGATCAGCGTCACCGAGCGAGTGTCAGTGATTGCGCGCATTCGGCAACTGGCGGTGAGTATTGCAAAGGCTTGGATCGACCAACAGCGAGGAGGACCATTCGCCGCAGATCAACGTTGATGAACTCAGATAAGAGCAAACCATTATCGGTCTTGTCAACGCTTATCTGCGTCAATCTGCGGCGAAAAGTCAAATGGCTGATTTTTTGCTTGAAATTGGAACTGAAGAGATACCGGCGCGCATGATTGATGCCGCCCAAGCGGAACTCGCAAGTCGCGTGGTGGATCTGGTAGTGCGCGAGCGGCTTGCGGTGTCGCCGCGGGTGACGCCCTTCTCAACCCCCAGGCGCTTAGCGGTACTGGTGCAGGACGTCAGTCACGTTCAGGCAGATCAGGAAGAGGAAATTCTCGGGCCGGCAGCAGGCATTGCCGGCAAGAATCCCAAGGCAATCGAATCCTTCGCGCGCAAGGCGGGCGTTGCCGTCTCCGATTTGAAAACCGTTACGACTCCTAAAGGCGAGTATCTGTCAGCCAGAGTCTCACGAACGGGACGTAATTCCACCGAGATTCTTGCGGAGATGCTTCCCGGCGAAATCTCGTGTATCTATTGGCCGAAATCCATGTACTGGAGGAACAAGGCGCACCGCTTTATTCGCCCGATCCGCTGGATAGTTGCGTTGCTGGACGGGGAAATCATTCCGCTGGAGTTTGACGGCGTTATGGCGGGAGCCGAATCGCGCGGGCACCGGCAGCTTTCTCCTGAACCGGTGTTCATCGAACGCGCCAACCGGTATTCCGAAATTCTGGCGAGTGCGCGGGTACTAATGCAGGCCGAACGCGAACACAACATCCGAAAGGCCCTCGATGCCGCCGCTTGCACCATCCCCGGCGCCCGCTGGAGGGAAGACAGGGACTTGCTGCGTATCGTCGTAAACCTAACAGAATTCCCCTCGGTAGTTGTGGGCAGGATCGACGACGAATTTCTCAATTTGCCGGACGAAATCCTGGTGACCGCCATGCGCGATCACCAAAAGTACTTTGCGCTCGACGATGCGCAGGGCAAGCTGGCGTCGTATTTCCTGGCTGTGCTGAACACGGATGGAGATCCCGATGGCCTGATACGGCACGGGAATGAGCGTGTGCTGCGCGCGCGCTTTCGCGACGCGCGATTCTTCTGGGATACCGACCAAAAGGTGCCGCTTCGACAGCGTTTGGAGATGCTCAAGAGCGTCACTTTCCATAAAGACCTTGGCAGCTACTTCGAGAAGGCGCAACGCATGGCGAAGCTGGCTGACCAGTTGGCGGGTGAACTAGACAGTGCTGACGTCACGATCAACTGCCCCGCCGTACGTGAGGCTGCGCTGCTGGCGAAAACCGACTTAACCACCGAACTGGTAAAGGAATTTACCGAACTACAAGGAATTGTCGGTGGTCTCTATGCAAAGGCGCAGGGATTGTCCGAGACCGTGGCCGGTGCAATCTACGATCACTACAAACCGGAGTCCATGGAGGCGGTGGTGCCGCGCACAGTGGAGGCTGCTGTCGTTTCCGTTGTCGACAAGGCGGATTCCATCGCCGGCATGTTTGCTCTTAGTTTGCAGCCGACTGGATCGAAGGATCCCTTTGCCTTGCGGCGGCAGGCAAATGGAATCGTAAAGACCATTGCGGAGCACAAGTTGCCGATCAAATTGGCAAGCCTGTTTCAATATGCGCGTGCAGGTTACCATGGCAGCGGGGCAGCAAAGCACTTCGTGCCTGATGCAGAATTCTCTCAAGTTATCGAACGGTTCCTGCTCGAGCGGCTGGAGTTCTACTTGCGCGATTTCCGGGGCTTCTCTTACGACGTGGTGAACGCCGTGCTCAACGCAGGCGGTGACGATGTGGTCGACGCGGTTGCTCGAGCGGAAGCCGTTTCCCAGGTGCGATTATCCGACGATTTCACTGCCATTGCCGCCGCATTCAAGCGAATGAAGAATATCCTGCGGCAGGCAACAGAAGCCGGGAAATGGGCGAACGCGAAACAAAATGTCTCAGATGCAGGCGTTATCCAAGAAAGTGCGGAATGGGTCGACGCACAAGGCGAACCGGCAGAAAAAGAACTGGCTCTGCAAACGGCCTCGACGGCGTTGGTCGCGGGCGAGCTTCGCAAGAAAAAGCAGTACGCCGAGGCACTGATCGAAATCTCAAAATTGCGTCCGGCAGTGGATGTTTTCTTTGACAAGGTCATGGTCATGGCCGATGAAGAGGCGGCGCGCAAGCGACGATTGGGCCTGCTTCAACGCCTGGTGGATGAGTTTTCCACCATTGCGGTTTTCAGCGAGATCGGCAATTAGCAGCCGGAGTCCCCTTTACACCTCCCCTTGAGCTATCCTTATGACGATGGGCGAAAGCCCCGAATTTATAGCCAATTCATAAAGGAAGTGAGGTCATTATGGTTACTGCTGCACAATCGGGTCTGAAATATGTCTATTTCTTCGGCGGCGGACGGGCCGACGGCAATGGAAAAATGAAGGACGAACTTGGTGGCAAAGGAGCTGGTCTGGCCGAAATGACCAATGCCGGTCTTCCGGTGCCCCCAGGATTCACCATCCAGACTGAAGCCTGCCGTGACTACATGCGCTCGGGCGCGATCTCGGCTGAAGCGAACCGGCAGATGGAAGATGCGTTACAACGCCTGGAAGAACTGCAAGGCCAGAAGCTTGGTTCTGGCGATAATCCGCTGCTGGTAAGCGTTCGCTCTGGCGCCAAGTTCTCGATGCCGGGGATGATGGACACGATCCTAAACCTGGGTCTCAACGATCGGAGTGTGGAGTCGCTGGCGAAGCGAAGCAACAATCCGCGCTTTGCTCATGATTCATATCGCCGCCTGATTCAAATGTTCGGCAACGTCGTGCTGGAAATTGACAAAGCCCATTTCGAGCGTGTATTTGACGCGAAAAAAGAACAAAAGAAGGCCCACCTGGATACCGACCTTGACGCGCGAGCGCTGCTTGAAGTCATCAAGGAGTACAAACAGGTCGTAAGGAAGCACGCCAAGCGAGAATTCCCTCAGGACCCGCTCGAACAACTCGTGATGGCCCGGAATGCAGTGTTCCGCTCGTGGAACAATGAGCGCGCGGGTCACTACCGCCGCATCAACAACATTTCCGACGACCTTGGAACTGCCGTGAATGTCCAAGCCATGGTGTACGGCAACCTGGGAGAGACCAGCGGTACCGGTGTGGGATTCACCCGCAACCCCGCTAACGGCGAACCTGAATTTTACGGCGAGTTTCTAATGAACGCTCAGGGCGAAGACGTGGTCGCCGGAATTCGCACCCCCGTCCACATCAGCAAGCTTAAAGAAATCAATCCGGCGGCCTACGACGAGTTGCGCGACATCACTACGCGCCTGGAGCGGCATTACAAAGACATGCAGGATTTCGAGTTCACCATCCAGGAGGGCAAGCTGTACATGCTGCAGACCCGTAACGGCAAGCGCACTGGAATCGCCGCCGTTCGGGTCGCACTGGAAATGGTGGAGGAAGGCCTGATCACCAAGGAAGAAGCCATTTTCCGAGTGGAACCTAATCAGCTCTACGACTTTCTGGTCCCACGTCTGGACGAAAAAGGCGTTGCGGTGGACGTGCTTGCCACCGGCCTGCCGGCCTCTCCGGGAGCGGCGGTGGGACAGATCGTGTTTAGCGCGAATGATGCCGTCAAATGGGTGCGTGAGAAGAAGACCAACGTAATTCTCGTGCGCGGCGAGACGACCCCGGAAGACATTCACGGTATGGAAGTGGCGAAAGGCATTCTGACCTCGCGCGGGGGCATGACAAGCCACGCTGCTGTGGTTACCCGCGGAATGGGCAAGTGCTGCGTGGCCGGCGCCGGAACCATTGCCGTGGACGAAAAGAAGAAAGAGATGCGGGTGAAGGGACTTGTCCTTAAAGAGGGTGACTGGTTGTCACTCGACGGCACCACCGGGCGCGTGATCAACGGTCGTCTAAATACTCTGCCGCCAACCGCTGATGATCCGCGTCTCTTGAAATTCATGACCTGGGCGGAGCCATTCCGTAAAATCAATGTGCGCGCGAATGCGGACATACCACGCGATGCGAAACAAGCAGTTCAATTCGGGGCAGAAGGCATTGGGCTGTGCCGGACCGAGCATATGTTCTTTGCCCAGGATCGAATTCCCCACGTTCAGGCAATGATTCTGGCGGAAACCGAAAAAGAACGCCGAGCTGAGCTGAAGAAACTGTTGCCCATGCAACGCTCCGACTTCGCCGGTCTTTTCCGCGCCATGGATGGCCTGCCTGTTACCATTCGAACTCTTGATCCGCCTTTGCACGAGTTCCTTCCCAAGCGCGAAGACCTCATGGTGGAGATTGCCGTGCTCGAAGCCACCAAACCTAAGTCACCGAAGCTCAAGGAAAAGCGGGCTTTATTGAAGCGTGTCAATGAATTGCATGAGCTGAATCCGATGTTGGGTCTGCGCGGCTGCCGCCTCGGCATCACCTTCCCGGAGATTACAGAAATGCAAGCCCGCGCCATCTTTGAGGCGGCGGTGCAAGTGGAGAAGGAAGGGAAGAAAGTTCACGCGGAAGTCATGATTCCTCTTACGGCAACTCTAAAGGAGATGGCGAATCAGGGAGCCGTCGTGCGGCGAGTAGCGGAGGAGGTTTTCAAAGAGAAAGGACGGCGTGTGGAGTATCTGGTCGGTACTATGATCGAGTTGCCCAGGGCCGCTTTGGTCGCCGATGAGATCGCAACAGTGGCGGAGTTCTTTTCATTCGGCACCAATGACCTCACCCAGACTACCTTCGGCTTCTCCCGCGACGACATCAATACCTTCCTGCCGACATACCTGGGCGAAGGCATTCTTAAGCAGGATCCGTTTGCCGTGCTTGACAGAGACGGCGTGGGCCAACTCATGAAGATCGCTGTCGAGAAGGGAAGAAGGACCAGGCCCAATCTCAAAATCGGCATTTGCGGAGAACACGGCGGTGACCCTTCGTCTGTCGAGTTCTGCGCACAGAATGGATTCAACTATGTATCATGCTCGCCGTTCCGCGTGCTGACAGCGCGTTTGGCTGCCGCCCAGGCAGGAGCAAGCGCTACGCTGAAAGTTGAGGCAGGCAGGACCAAGTGACCGAGTAAGTAAGAGTGGCGCCTAACTTCGAACACCGGCCCACATGAGCCAGCTCGCGATTCCTGCGTGCGGCGGATGCGGGCCGGTGTTCTTTAGGGCGTGCGCCTTTGCATGGAGGTCCTTCCGCCTGAGCTGGAAAGGCATGCGAGATGGTTCCTATTTCGTAGTTTGTGCTGCCAAGGCCGACCGCAATCTGCGGCCATAATTTCATCGTTCAAACAGCGGAAGCGGCCATTGGATCAAAGCGGTAGACGACCCACGGTTCGGTCCGAAGGTAGTGCTTGCCAGGCTCGGCAGTATCGAGTTTCTTGCGAAGTGAAATCAATACTCTCAAAAAGGCAGTTCTTCGCGGCTGAATCGCGGGCCAACTGGTCGCCAGCATCGTACCTGGTGTGACTAGGCTCTGCGGATGGCCCGCCAGGAATACAAGGGCGTCGAATTCTTCCGACTTCAGCCGTAGTTCTTGACCGCGCAAAGTTACGGATCGTTCGTCAAGGTTGATCTTGAAGTCACCAGACTCGATTAGGTCAGGCAAGACGACCTCCTCTCCGCATTGGCACTTGTCCTGGCTCGGGTAAAGCGTGCTGCCAGTAAGATGTCCCAAGCTATCGGTTTCGTTCAGTCGATATGCTCTCCCGGCGTGGGTAGCTGGGTATTAGCAGCCCCACTCGGCTTCACCCGGCTGGGCGTAGTAGCGCCGCAGGTCTTCCGCTTCACTGGGCCTAAATGCCAACTCGAGTAATGCCAAACGAGTAGCGGCGACAATGCGCTTTCGTTCCTGCGGGAGAATATGTTCCCATCCTTCCATGTTCGGATTGTCTCTGCATCCAATGTCCGTACCGAGCGCTTCGTGATAGTGGTGAAAAAGTTCCGCCAAGTGTTCTGCGGATACATCCTGAATTGACATCAAATGCCACCTTCCTTGCTCATTTCATTGGATACCGGCCCTCGTAAATTGGGAATAAAAGCGGTATAAATTGTTCATAAAGCCATGGTCTGCCCTCGAGTCCTGAGCTGGATTGCCACAGTCGTCAGGCCTCATTTCCTTTTGAATCAGCATGATTTAAGAGCCGAGCGTCCAGACCTCGGCATCAAAACAAGTTAAACTGATTCTTACTGCTTCCGGATTTTGAGTTGCTCGCAAGAGCCGCGCCAGGCGGCGCTCGCATTTCGTCCCCCGATTGAGGTCTCACAACTTTGTGCGGAATTGTTGGCTTTACCCATAGAAACTGGATTCCTGATCCGAATCGTATTCGCAGCGCGAATGCTACTCTGATCCATCGGGGACCTGACGAGCAAGGTGTCTTCGAGTCGGCTATTTGTTCTCTGGGTGCAACGCGCCTGAAGATCATCGATCTTGCTTCCGGAGACCAGCCCATTCAGTCTGAAAATTCCGGCACCGTAATCGTCTTCAACGGTGAAATCTACAATCATCTTGTAGTGCGGGCGGAACTGGAGCGGCTTGGTCACCGGTTCCTGTCACACTGCGATACTGAGACAGTATTGCGCGCTTTCCTTGAGTGGGACAAGGAGTGCTTTACCCGCCTGCGCGGCATGTTCGCGGCAGCGTTGTGGACCGAATCGAGTAGCCGACTCGTCCTGGCCCGTGATCGCGTGGGCATCAAGCCGCTATACATAGCGCGCCGCGGCAAGGACCTCTACTTCGGCTCGGAGCTTAAAGCGATCCTCATCCATCCTGAGATTGACCGCCAGTTGAGCCTGAACGGCCTTGATTGTTACCTCTCTTTGAATTATGTGCCTTGTCCGTGGACGTTGGTGGAGGGCATCGAAAAGCTTCCACCCGGCCACTGGTTGGAGTGGAAAGACGGCGAAGTAACCTCCGATTCCTACTGGGGTTTGCCGGTGGGTGCGGCTCGAGATTGGACGCTTGAATCTGCCAAGCGGGAACTGGATTCTCTGTTGCAACAATCTGTCAGCGAGCACCTTCTGTCCGATGTGCCGTTGGGAGTGTGGCTCAGTGGTGGAATCGATTCGTCTACAGTCTTGCATTACGCCGCCACGGCTTCCAGTTCTCGCCTGAAGACCTTCTCAATTTCGTTTAAAGGCCGCAGTTTCGACGAAACGGAATACATCCGGGAGGCCGCCAGCCAATACCACACGGACCATGAGGAACTGGATCTGAACCCGGATGCCGATCTGCAGGGAGCGATCGAAGAATTTGCCTACTACTCCGATGAGCCGACTGCGGATGCGGGCGCTCTACCTGTTTGGTTCCTTTCCAAACTGAGCAAGACGAAGACGACGGTTGCATTGAGCGGCGAAGGCGCCGACGAATTGTTTGGCGGTTACCTCACCTATCGCGCGAATCGCCTGGCTGCTCCAATCCGTCGCCTGCCGCGAATAGCCGTGCAGTTTGCCCTTGGCGCGCTGCGTCTCTGGCCGGTTTCCGACGACAAAATCAGCCTTGAATACAAGCTCAAGCGCATGCTGGAAGGTTCCCAGATGTCTGCCGCGCGAGGGCATGTCTACTGGAACGGAACCTTCTCCGATGCTCAGAAACAGGCGATGTTACGGATGCCGCTACCGGGAGCTCTTGATCGTACGCTGCGGAATCTGTGCGACCTGCCTTCACCACAAGGCGAACTTGCCCCGTATCTTTGGTTCGATCAACGATATTACCTTCCTGACGACATTCTCACCAAGGTCGATCGCATGAGCATGGCTCACGCGGTGGAAGTTCGGCCGCCATTCCTGGATCACCGGATTGTCGAGTTTGCAGCCACGCTGCCGGCGTCATTTAAAGTTCACGGCTCGCGTCAAAAGGTAATCTTGAAGGAGTTGATGGAGGGCAAGCTGCCTCCGTCCATCCTGACCCGGAAGAAAGTGGGATTCGACATTCCCGCGCATGAATGGCTTCGCGGCCCTCTCCGTCCCATGCTGGTGGATACATTAAGCAAAGGTCTGGCTGAGCACGATGGGCTGTTCCGTGCGGACGTCGTTGAGGCATACCTGCAAAGTCATGTGGAACGACGAGCAAATATTGGGTATCACCTCTGGGGCCTGATGGTCCTGTTTCTATGGATGAAAAAGTGGCAAATTCAGTCGGCGCCTCCGGAGCCGTCGACACATCGGGCCAAGGCCGAAACTGGAATCCTTACCTAGTTGTTCTCCTGATTGCGGGAGCAATTTACCTGGGTTGCATCATTTCTCCGCCCTCCCTGATGGACGATGTGGACGCAGTGCAGGCGCAAATTGCCCGGAACATGCTAAGTTCCGGCGATTGGGTCACCGCCCGTCTGGACGGCGTCATCTACCTCGAAAAGGCCCCCCTGGTGTACTGGCTGATGGCCACTTCCTATAAAGTGTTTGGCGTCTATGACTGGGCGGCACGTATCCCTATTGCCCTGGCTGCGATGGCGCTTTGCTGGCTGACGGCGGCATTTGGCGGTTGGGCCTTCGGAACCCGCGCCGGATTCTATTCCGGCCTGTGCCTGGCGACCTGCATCGGGCTGTGGATATTTACCCGCATCCTGATTCCCGATGTCATGCTGACACTCACCATCGCCTTGGGAATGTGGGCGTTTCTGCGCGCACTCGACGAAGACGAACCTCATCCCTGCTGGTGGGCACTTACCTTTGCCGCAAGCCTCGGTGTGGGTCTCCTGCTGAAGAGCCTGATTGCTATCGTGTTCCCGATTGGCGCCGGTGTAGTTTATCTATTTGTGACCCGGCAACTGTTTTCGGCGGCGACCTGGAAGCGCTTGCACGTTTTCAGCGGATTGCTGGTCGTGTTGCTGATCGCTACGCCTTGGCACATTCTGGCTACGCTGCGGAATCCTCCCTATTTTTCGCTTTCCATGCACAGTGGGCCGGGTGAATACCACGGCTTTGCCTGGTTTTTTGTCATCAACGAACAACTTCTCCGGTTCTTGAATCGCCGTTATCCGCGCGACTACGACACCGTCCCGCGGCTGCTCTTCTGGTTGTTGCACTTTGCCTGGCTGTTTCCCTGGAGCGTCTATATACCTGCGATCGCGAAGCTCTCCTTTAAGCCGGTTGACCGTGCAGGCCGCACGCGGTTGCTGGCGTTGTGCTGGACCGGCTTCGTCCTCGTCTTTTTTACGTTTTCGACAACGCAGGAATACTACTCCATGCCTTGTTATCCGGCGATTGCCCTGCTGATCGGATCGGCGATGGCAATGGGTGGGAGCCGCATCCGATACGGCACCCGGACACTTGCGGCCCTCGCCGGCGTTGCGGCCCTCGTGATTTGCGCGATCCTGGTTGCCGTGCGCAATACTCCCAATCCGGGGGCTGGTGATTGCCGGACTCGCCTGCCTGATCGGCGCCCTAGGATGCCTCCGGACGACCGGCCAGCGGGCATTCCTGGCGGCTGCAGTCATGATGGTGCTGTTTTTTCAAGCGGCACGTCTCGCCATGGTGGCATTTGATCCGTTCCTCTCCACCCGTCCGCTGGCTGAGGTGCTGCAACGGTCCCCCCGGGGTGGACTGATTGTCGAACGGCATTATTACCCGTTCGCTTCCGTGTTGTTTTACACCAATCGCAATGCACTGCTGCTGAATGGCCGATCAAAGAACATGGAGTATGGCTCGTACGCTCCCGGGGCGCCCAATGTGTTCATTGACGATGCGCAATACAAGGATCTTTGGCTCGAACCGGAAAGGTGGTATATCGTCGCCAGCCGATCGGACCTTGCCCAACTTGAGACCCTG
>JBEKOS010000125.1:0-9570 GCA_049521535.1 Terriglobales bacterium
CGGACTAAAAACCAACATTCGTGCCATGTTCAGGCAGGGAATCCAGTCGTTTCTGGTGGGTGCGATTGGAGAGGCTGGCATCGTCCTGCTAACGCTCGGCCTGGTTGTGGGAGGAAATCGCCTGTTCGCGCTGCAGTAAAGGATAATGCGGTCAGACCATGCTAAACTAGTACCAACTAGTTGGAGGTATGATCCAGTGGAAACCATAGGCGCGTTTGAGGCGAAAACCCATCTGGCTGCATTGCTAGACCGCGTTGCCAATGGGGAGAGGATCACGATCACGCGACACGGCATTCCTGCTGCCATGCTCGTCCCCGTAGGACAAAGTGAACACAAGCTCACGCACGACGATGTTGTCCAGGGGATGCGTGCGTTGCGTAAGCGCGTCAAGCCCGGTGCCATGAGTGTCCGTGAAATGGTCAGCCAAGGACGCAGGTTTTGACGACCCTGGTGATTGACGCCTCAGTAGCGCTTGCCTGGTGTTTTCCGGATGAAGCCAATGACGATGCGGATGCGGTGTTGGACGCGCTGGCGGGGAAGTCCGGACTCGTTCCGGCCATCTGGGCACTGGAAGTCGCCAACGCCCTCCTGGTGGGCGAACGAGCAAGGCGTCTTGGTCCTCCTGAAATCCGGAGATTCACTTCACTGCTGGAAAATCTATCAATCTTTCAGGATGTGCTGTCCACGAGTCAATATGTAGACCATGTGCTGCCCTTGGCGCGTGAATATGGTCTCTCCGCGTACGACGCGGCCTATCTCGAGCTGGCGATCCGCCAAGGCACAAGTCTGGCGACGCTCGACCGAAAATTGCGGATTGCTGCGCAAAAGGCAGGAATTCAGGTCTTCGCGTAGACGCCGCTGAAGCCACCCTTTACGCACCATGTCCGGTTGCCTTGAATGCAAAAGCAAAAAATGCTGCTACGCCAAGGAATACGATGGCGACTAGATAATTCCACGTCAGTTTCTCCTTCAGAAACGCAACTGCGAATCCGACGAAGACGGTGAGGGTTACGATTTCCTGAATGAACTTAAGCTGAAATCCAGAAAATTGGACGTAGCCCAAGCGATTGGCCGGTACCGCCAGGCAGTATTCGACAAGTGCAATCGCCCACGAAATCAGTATCGCCTTCCAAAGCGGCCAGCCATGCCCATACTTCAAATGTCCGTACCAGGCGAAGGTCATGAAGATGTTTGAAAAAACCAGCAGGAAAACGGTGATCATCTGGTTGCAACTCCTGTAAGGAGTTGGATTCAGAATCAGCTTGAGGAGGAAACTACCGGCGATCGAAAAACAGGACAGGGCGCCCAATCTTTCGCCGCGGACTTAATCCCACAGAGCGCGACGGATCAGAGGCGGGCTTTGTGCAGCCTCCAAGCGTGAATACTCTCATTCAAACTCGGCCACAATCTGGTTGACCTTGACGGAGTCGCCGGCCGCCACCCTTACGTTCTTTACCTTTCCAGCGAAGGCTGAGGTTACGTTGGTCTCCATCTTCATGGCTTCTACTACCACCATCAGGTCGTTCGCCTGTATTGGCTGCCCAGGTTCGACATTTACCTTGATAACCACGCCACTGACCGGACTGCGGCACACCTTCTCTTCGTCAACGTTCTCCTCTGCCACCGGGGACGGAGTCCGCGGCACCGGAAGCCTTGCCGATTGAACCGTGGAAGGAAGGGGAGAATAGGGCCCGTAGTTCGGCTGGCGAAAGATGGTGTCATCTTCCACTACTTCAACTTCGACCTCGTACGTTTTACCACTAACACCGATCTGGAGCTTCAAGGTATGATTTCCTTCCCTCGGGCGGCCTTCCTGGAACCTCAGCCCCTCGAGCGTAAATTATGAGAAGCTTGAACAAACACACGGCCCTGCTGCGACCACGGATTCACTACCTCGTATGGTGACTGCAGCATCTTGGCCGAGCGAATCCGCACTTTCTTGCCCAGGAACGCGGTCACGGCGGCCGCGATGACGATCAGCACTTCAGGGGCGACTTCTTCCTCTTTCCTGGAAACCGCTGCCTTCGCGACCGGAGCTGGGACTGGAACTTGGGCCGCGGGCGCCGGCGCAGGTACGACCTGCGGTCGGTCTAATCCATCGATTTTCGCCTGCAAGGCTTTGAGCGTAGCTGCAAGTGCGCCTAGCTGGCGTTCCGACGCCAGTTGCAGTTGTGAAATCTCGCGCTGGAACCTGCGCTGCAAGCTGAAATAGGTTACCGCGCAGGCCACCGTCACCAGCACTACTGCGATCAACAAATCTGCACTATTCAATTCCACGAGCGCTCCTCGCTATAAAGGAATCAATCCATGTTTCTTTGGAGGGCGAAGTTCCCGCTTGGCGTGCAACGCCTCCAGCGCCTGAGCCAGGTATCTCCTGGTCTCAGCGGGCTCAATGACGTCATCGACCAGCCGCCGTCCCGCCGAGAAATAGGGATTCGAGAAGGTCTCCCGATACTCGCTAATCAATTCTTTGCGGCGGTTGACCTTGTCCTGGGCCGCATTGATCTCATTGCGAAACACTATCTCTGCCGCGCCCTCCGCCCCCATCACGGCAATTTCAGCCGTGGGCCAGGAAACCACACGGTCCGCGCCAAGATCCTTGCTGCACATGGCGAGGTAGGCGCCGCCATAAGCCTTGCGCAATACGACGGTGAGTTTTGGCACTGTCGCGGCGGAGTAGGCAAACAGCATCTTGGCGCCATGCCGGATAATGCCACCGTGCTCCTGCTCCACTCCGGGCAGGAAGCCGGGCACATCCACAAAGGTAAGCAGCGGAATGTTGAACGCATTACAGAACCGAATGAATCGCGATGCCTTGTCGGAGGCATTGATATCGAGCACGCCGGAGAGAGCGCACGGCTGGTTCGCAATAATACCCAGTGGCCGGCCCTGCAGGCGCCCAAATCCGACGACGATGTTCGGCGCAAACCCAGGTTGAATCTCCAGAAAATCCTGATAGTCCACAACCCGCAGAATGACGCCACGCACGTCGTAGGCCACCTTGCTCTCCACTGCCACAATATTGTTCATCTCTGGGTCGGAATCGAGCGGCAGGTTGTAAGGCAGGCGGGGTGGATCCTCGAGGTTATTGGAAGGCATAAAACCAAGCAGCCGCCGGCAAAGGTGCAGCGCTTCATCATCGTTCTGGGCGATGAGGTGTACGACACCCGAATTGTTCATCTGTGCCAGAGGTCCGCCCAGTTCCTCGGCGGTGACCACTTCTCCGGTGACCTGTTTGATCACCTGCGGTCCGGTGATGAACATCTGTGCCTGCCGAGTCTGAATAATGAAGTCGGTAAGCGCGGGACTATAGGCAGCTCCTCCCGCACACGGCCCACAAATCAGAGAAATCTGCGGCACCGTGCCGGAGAGCATGACGTTGTTGTAAAAGACGCGACCGTAGGCAGCCAGGCTATCGATCCCTTCCTGAACGCGTGCGCCGCCGGAATCATTGATAAAGACGAAGGGGCTACCAGTCTTAAGCGATAAGTGCATCATTTCGGAGATCTTGTCGCTGTGAACTTCGCCGGCGGCTCCGCCCCCCACCGTGAAATCCTGGCTCGCCAGATGCACCAGGCGGCCCTCGATGGTGCCGCATCCTGTAATTACGCCGTCTGCCGGCACCTCTTTGCCGGCCATTCCAAAATGAATGGCGCGATGGCGCGCAAACAGCCCGATTTCCTGGAAGCTGTTTTTGTCCACGAGCCTGTCGACCCGTTCCCGCGCCGTCAGCTTGCCGGCGGCATGTTGCTTCTCGATGCGATCCTGGCCGCCGCCAAGCATGACTTCAGCACGCCTGGTGCGAAGTTGCGAGACTTTGTCGGCCATCGTCTTCAGTTTCGGACTTGTTGCTTGCTTAGCCATTCCTGCTCCTAAGATCAGCCAATATGAAACATTGAATCTTGCCTATTTTTCCGGAGCTACGGTGACCCGGTGCTCCTTGCCATTCAGCGTAATGATGTAGTTCACCGTCGCCACCAGTGCGGGCGCGCCGCCTGCTGCTGGGGGAGCCTTTGGCGCCGGTGCCTGCTGGGTTGGATCCTTGCCCAGGTTCTTGCGGCCGTCGGCGCGGCTCTTGAAGAACTTCGGAGCCACCTGCGGGAACATGGCAAACGTCAACACGTCCTCGTCGCTGCCATTGCAGCCCTCAAGGGCATGTGCGGCGGTGCTCAGATGTTCCCATTCCGGCTTAAGCAGGTCAGCGGGACGGCACGTAATCGCCGGCTTCTTCGCGTGGGCCTCCGCTTGCTTCAGCACCTCAGGGTTCTTCTCGCCCAGCGTGCTCCCGTAATAGCCAAGCATCAGGTCGGCAAATTCCCCGGTTAATACCTTGTACTTTCCCATCAGGACGTTAAACACTGCTTGTGAACCCACGATCTGGCTCGAGGGCGTGACCAGAGGCGGATAGCCGGCGTCTTTGCGGACATTGGGTACTTCCAGAAGGACTTCCTCCAGCCTGTCGCCGGCGCCCTGGCCTTTAAGCTGGCTTTCCATGTTGGAGATCATTCCACCTGGAATCTGGCTCTTGAAGATCTCCGTTTCCACGCCGGTAAAGTCGCTGAAGAACTCCCGGTAGCGCGGGCGGATGGTAGCAAAGTGCTGCTTGATGCGGAGAACCCTGTCCATGTCGAGCCGGGTGGTGTACCCGGTGCCTTCCAGCAACTCAACCAGGCTTTCCGTGGGGTTGTGTCCGGGCCCCAGTGATAACGAGCTGATGGCGGTATCCACGATGTCGCATCCGGCCTCGATTGCCTTCATCAATGAGACCAGCGTAACCCCGGTGGTGGCATGCGCATGGGCATGGACCAGCATAGCCGGGCCGCACTTTTCCTTGATACCTTTCACGAGGTCATAAGCGGGCTGCGGCTTTAGCAGACCTGCCATGTCCTTGATACAAATCGAGTCGCTGCCCATCTCCTGGAGCTGCTGCGCCATCTCGACAAAGGCCGCAACCGTGTGCAGGGGACTGGTGGTATAACAAATGGTGCCTTGCGCGTGTTTGCCGGTCTTCTTCACCGCATCGATGCTGGTCTTGAGGTTGCGCACGTCGTTAAGAGCGTCGAAGACGCGAAACACGTCCATTCCGTTCTCTGCGGACTTCTCCACAAAGCGCCGCACGACTCCATCTTCATAATGGCGGTAGCCCAGCAGATTCTGGCCGCGTAGCAACATCTGCAGCCGGCTTTTCGGAAGGAGCTTGCGGAACGTGCGCAGCCGTTCCCAGGGGTCCTCATTCAAAAAGCGAATGCACGAATCGAACGTCGCGCCGCCCCAACATTCCACCGACCAGTAGCCGGCATTGTCGATGTCTTCGCAAACCGGGGTCATGTCATCCAAAGCCATGCGGGTGGCGAGCAGACTCTGATGAGCATCTCTGAGCGCAAGTTCTGTGATTTCAATCACATGCGGCATTTTGTCTCTCCTGTACCGATCATATCCCTCGAGCCATGGAAGTGTGACTCAGAACTGGCATGAATGATTATTAGGGTCAACGCATATTTTCAGGAGCGCTTGGTGTAGGTAGGTCGTATTGCGATACTTAGAAACAGGGAAGGTGCGCACTACGCCATGGCCGACTTTTACGATTGAGTTGGTGACCGCGCGGAATACGTGAGGCTTGCAAGCCGCTCCAGTAACCTGCTCAGTCGTTCCTTCCGGTGCAATCTGAAGCGCCCGGTGCTCTCCACTCGCATCTTGCACTCCCACGCTCATGCCATCTACTTCCCGACGGCCTTCTTAACAAGGCCTATCCAGTTTTGGATCTTGCCGGCGTTTTTCTCCACGTTTCCTGAATCTTCCAATTCGGGATCATTGGTCGCCTTTCCGACCTCCTCGCGAATTTTGCCCTTCACAATATGGAGCCTTCCTTCAGTCTGATCTTTCGTGCTTGGTTTCATCATAGGATTCCCTCCTTCCCGTAAGAAGCTTTGGCTTGAGTTCTTTTTGCATCTGCGAGGCGGGTGGCACACCGGATGCACTCCCGCATAATGCAGCCCCGGAATGACGCCCGCCTTGCGAGCTGTTCGTGGTTCCCTTACTATGCCGCTACGGCTGTCGCTTCAGCTTTGTGCATAGTGCATTGAAGCGGACGCGTAGTGGCTATGATGTCCTTTGCCCTGGCTACTTCTGCCATGGTTCCGTGGGCAATTAACAGGAATTGATCCGTCTTCAGCGCCGTTTCGTATTTCACGATGCTATCTTTCGGAATTCCAATGCTGTAGAGGCCGGCTCCCAGGGCACCCAGCACCCCCATCTCCACCGCACCTTCCAGGGCCGCCACTATCCATGCCACCAACGGTCCGGCAACCAGGATCGGGCCTAGACCCGGAATCATGAAGAAAGCAGAGCCGAATAAGAGTCCCCAAAAGCCTCCCCAGAACGCACCCACCTTGCCCCAATACTTCATTCGGTCGCCCGTATTGTAGTATCCGACTACCTGCTCATCCGTGTGGTAGCCCTTACCCACAATCGACAACTTGTGCATGTCGACTCCGCCACGCTGAAGCTCCTTCACCGCATGATCAGCATCCGTATGGGTGCCGTACACCGCAACCACTGAGTTCTCCTTGGACATTGCCCGTTCTCCTCGGCGATTTGCCGTCACTCTCGGACCATTGAATCAAGTCTCAATCCGGACTATGACACCGTGCCTGCCGGAAAGCTGGTCTCTATTGCTCAGTACATTGTCGACCGAGGCCAGAGTTCTTATGGTCGAGGTGGTCAATTCTGACCAGCATTTACCAGACTGCGGATCGATACTGGTGATTCATGAGGTTATGCACGGGTGTGGGAGGCTTCATGAACAAATCTCGTTTTACGGGCACTCCTTGGAGGTTCTTATGAACTTGAATCTGCTGGATCCAAAGCTGATCGTGATCGCTGTCGGGGCGATCCTTATTATCGCAGTGCTTATCCGGATGTACGTGCAAAAACGCAGGCGCACGACAACAGGCCTGCGACAACGGTTTGGGCCCGAGTACCAGCGGGCAGTCCTGCAGAACGGGTCAGAACTGAAAGCTGAAGCAAAACTAGCCGATCGCGTGGAGCGAGTCCAAAGGCTTCACATACGCGAGCTCGATCCGATGGAACGCGAGCGGTTTACGAAACAGTGGGAGTCCGTACAGTCTCGTTTTGTCGATTCCCCCAAAGGAGCCGTCATCGAAGCCGATGATCTGGTGTCTTCTCTGATGAAAACTCGCGGCTATCCAGTAGCCGATTTCGAGCAACGGGCCGCCGACGTCTCTGTTGACCATCCCCGAGTGGTAGAGAACTACCGGTTTGCTCATGACATTGCGCTACGGATTGGACGAGACGAAGCAACTACCGAGGGCCTGAGAACGGCGATGATTCACTACCGCTCCCTATTCGAGGATCTGGTTCACGTGCCGTCGACGATTGACAAGAAAGAGGTGGCGTGATGGCCGAACGGAAGGCTGAAGAAGGGGAGTTAACGACGCCTGGCCTTACGGAACCGGGCCGGACGGCCGGAGACGCCGGCAAATTGGTCGCTTATGTAATGCGGCAGTTCGCGGAAGGCTTTGCCAGCGATGATGCTGTTTTGGAAAGAAAGTAGGACGACGACGAAATCGTGTCCATTGGGATACACGCAGGAGGTTTCAATATGAAGAAGCAAGAAATTTTGCTCTTAATGCTGGCGATGGCGGGCCTGATGGTCCTGGCGACGTCGGCAAGGGCGCAACTAATGACCGTTGCAGGTGACTCCTCAAGTGCGAAGGCCATGCCGCCCGCAGTCGCGACGCAACCGGTACCGGATCAGACGTACACGCGTCCGACACAGAAAACGAAGATCCATAATTACCTGTTCGATGCTTTCGGCCCGTATCCCACGCTCAATGCCGCAGTCTTTGCCGGCATTGACCAGTGGGACAATTCCCCGCCAGAGTGGAAGCAGGGCATGGCGGGTTACGGGGAGCGATTTGGATCCAACTACGCCATTGCGGCCGTGACCACAACCACGCGCTACGCTCTCGCGGAAGCCTTCCATGAGGATGCACTGTACTACCGCTGCGATTGCACGGGCTTTTTTCCGCGTCTGAACCACGCCCTGGTGTCGACGTTCATGGCGCGCCGCGGTGAGGATGGCCATCGCGTTTTTTCTTTTGCGGGTCTGGTTTCTCCGTATGCCGGCACAATGACTGCCGTTTACGGATGGTATCCCGGCCGGTACGATGCCATGGATGGGTTCCGCATGGGCAATTACAGGGTACTGGGCTATGTGGGCGAGAACATTGCCCTTGAATTTCTCTACAGTCGAAAACGCACATGGCTCACTCGGATGCATCTGGATAACGGGCACGGAGCGCCAGCCTCGGCTTACCATCCGTGAACGGCAACGCGGCCGTCGAGGACTCCGATTCCACTCATAGTGCGTGGGGAGAGGCCGATGCCACAACAAGGTTTGTATGAAAGGAAGGAGAACAAGGAGAACAATGATGAAACCGAGTACACAAGATCGAACTGAGGGCAAGCTGCACGTAGTGAAGGGAAAAATTAGAGAAGAGGTCGGAAAAGTGACAAACGACCCCAATCTGCAAGATTCCGGAAATGCGGAAAAGAATGCCGGCAAGGTTCAAAACTGGGTCGGGCGGGTTGAAAAGGCTGTCGGGGAATAATGGCTGGACGGGCGAGGGCGATCCCGCCTTCGCCCGCGCCGGCTCGCCGCGCGAACATCGTCGGCGTCACCAGAAAAACGGAGGAGAATATTATGTCGCAAACTGTACTGGAAAGAACGGTTGAGCAAATCGGGGAGGCGGCACGTCAGGCGTCCAACGCCACGCGCGCCGCCGCTGACGCATTCGTAGGGGATGGCATAGGAGTGGTGAGGGATGCCGCAAAACGGGGCGGCGATGCCGCAGAGGAGTTTGTGGATGATACTACGCAGCGACTCGAGCGGCACCTGGCGGTAACCGTTGCGGCTACGTTCGCAGTGGGTGCGGCTTCGGGCGCTTTAATTGGCTGGATGCTAAGCCGAAGGTAGAGCCGGGGATCTCTTCAAACTGAACGAAACCAAACGGGGGCGAACCGGCCGCGCGACAGGTCCGCCCTGCTTTTGGCTCGTTCGTCCTCATGACCCAACGTGAATCCTGGACAAGGAATGAAGCAGCCCAAACGTATTCAGCAGCCACAGAACCACCACGATAACCACGAATGCATTCAGAATTGATTTGATCGAAGCAGCCATCGGAATGTAGCGATTGACCAGCCACAGCAGGACGCCCACTACGATCAAGGCCACGACAATTTGGAGTAACGGCATTTTCTTATTACCTCCTTCATTTCGGCGGCTAATTTCGGTCGGGCCGTCTCCGAGTTTACGAACTGTAGCGTTTCGCGCCTGGAGAAAAGGCTTGCCTAGACAGCTAAATGCGGCCCAATACCGCCAGGACAACCAGAACGACCAGGACCAGGCCCAAGCCGCCGCTCGGGAAATAACCCCAATCTCTGCTGTGTGACCAGCGGGGAATGGCTCCCAGCAACATCAGAAAAACGACGATGATCAAAATGGTACCGAGCATTTCTTCACTCCTTCTCACAGCCTTCCGCTTGGAA
>JBEKOS010000126.1:0-9558 GCA_049521535.1 Terriglobales bacterium
GTGCTTAGGACAGCCCTCAGCGATCAGCAGTCAGCCTTCAGCAAGTGCGCACCCGCCACACGCGCCGTCATCCGCTGCCGGCCGCATTGCCGTTACTGGGAAACGACAACGGCATTCATCGCAAGCCGCTTGGCATCGCTCTTACTTTGGTCTCGGGACTAGAAATCTGGGAGCCAAGAAACGTCCGTGAGCCCAGATTGGTAGTTCCGTCTCAAAATCAGGAGAGTAGTCCCGATGGCGGTCGCGGGAGGGTTTCAAAGCCGATGCGGGGAACGTGACTTCGAGTTGACGTTGCGATCCAGGGCCTGCGCGCCCTACTCCACTTCGATGGGATAGCTTACCATCCAAAGTTCAAGCTGTTGGAGACGGACCTGCCAACGGCGCTTGAATTCTTTCATCCAATCGCGGCTCTGTTCGGTGTCGGCTGCGTCCACCACCAGCCGCACCAGATTATCGCGGAACAGAATGCCGCCTTGACGCCATTGGCCCTCGAGCTTCTGCGTTTCATAGCTGGCCGCGCCGAAGTGGCCCACTACATCCAGCACCGCTTCCGCAAGTCAATCGCCGGGCACATCACGGCCGTCATTGAACTGGAGGGGAAGCAGCACCTCGAATCGCCGCCACTTGCTGCTCATAGGTAGTCTTGCCCTTGACGCTGAACGGAATGTCTTGATTGGCCAGCGCTTCCAATGCGGCTTCGGGAACCAAATGCTCTCCGGAGCGGAGAACCCGGCCGGAAAAGCGCCCCAGAAGAAAGGCTAGCGCCTTTTTCTCGTCGTCGCGGTCGGAGAAGGTTATGGTCACCATGAGGAAAATACCGCCGAACGTGAGCGTTTGAAAAGATTGGTCGGGGAGAGAGGATTTGAACCTCCGACCCCCTGGTCCCGAACCAGGTGCTCTACCAGGCTGAGCCACTCCCCGACAAAGACAGCAATCAGCTTTCAGCCGTCAGTGAATATCAGTATACCAGCAAGCACAGACTCAGGGCTTCGTTTTGAGGTTCGCGGTGGGCTCAGCGACAAAAATCAGGCAGTCGTCGGGGTCGAAGATGTGGAATTCAGTCATGCCGTATTCGCGGTCAAACAGGTCCTTGATGCGATAGCGGTCTTTGAACGTCTGGACGTGCTCCCATAATGAATGGATGCCGGATACTTCGAGGTAAATCTCGGAATACAAGCCGACGTTATGCGCAACGTCCTCAGACGCAACCCACTTCTTCTTGAAGTGAATGGTCTGGCCATCACGCTGGAGGATGCAATACTGCGGTGACGTCCGTAGCGCGGTGAACCCAAGGACTTCTTCGTAAAAGGCGACGGTCACCAGCATGTCGTTGACCGCCAGCATGGGGCTGATTTTTTTCGCTGTAAATTCCATAACTGCCTATCACCGCGGAGGACGCAGAGGGCGCAGAGGAAAACAGTTACATAGATCCTTCGACCGCCAAGAACGCGGTCTCAGGATGACAAAACAACTTTCTGGTTCATGCTTGCTCTGCGGCCTCTGTGCCGTCTGCGGTAAATATTCTACTTCAACGCTTCCACTACCCGATCGAAGTCTTCGAGAGTCTGGTATTCGATTACGATCCTGCCTTTGCCATTGCGGTCTTTGATCAGTACCCGGCAGCCGAGCGCATGCTGCAGTTCCAGCTCGGCGGCGCGGACATTGGGATCTTGGGGAGGTTTTTCGTTTTCCGTTTCGCGTTTCGAGTCGTCGACGCCAAAGGATGCGCGTTTAACCAATTCCTCCGTTTCGCGGACTGTCTTGCGGCCTTCAATTACTTTTTTTGCGACGTGATCGCGCTCCGGCGTGTTGCCTAATGCCATCAGGACCTTGGCCTGGCCAAAGCCGAGGCGCCCGTCGGCCACCGCTGTCTGCAACTGTTCCGGCAAGCGTGTCAGGCGCAGGAAATTGGCCACCGCCGGCCGTGATAGCCCGGTTCGGGCCGCAACCTCTTCCTGCGTCAGGTGAAATTCTTCGGCCAGGCGCTCCAGGGCCCGGGCGTGCTGCATGGGGTTTAGGTCTTCCCGCAGCAGGTTCTCAATGATGGTCTCGGCCAAAACCTGTTCGCTGGGGACATCGCGCACAATGGCCGGTACGGCGCTTTTGCCAGCCTTTCGGGAAGCCAGCCAGCGGCGCTCGCCGCAGATGAGCTCGTAGTCAGTCGCCAGTCGCCGGTGTTCAGTCGTCAGTTGTGGATTACCAGAGCTCCCGTCTTCCGAGTGGCTACCTGCGGATTGCCTCAATGGCCGAACAAGAATGGGCTGCATCACGCCGTGAGCCTTGATGGAGTCAGCTAGTTCGTTGAGGTTGGGATCGTCCTCGGCGGTGGTGCGCGTTTGGTAGCGGTTGCGGGTGATCTGGTCGAGCGGAATCTGGATTACCCGCTCACCAGGAAAGTCATCGGTCGCCAGTCGCCGGTCGCCAGCACCCAAACTTGAAGTGGGGACGTCGTTCTGTTCCGGGACCACGGCAATTGCGCCGCCGGTGTCGATTGCGGGCTTGCGCGGGAGCAACGCTTCCAGCCCTCTGCCTAATGCTCGCTTCTTTTCCATATTCAGAATCCGTGTCCGTCCCGGTAAATTCGCAGCCGGGAAGCTATTTATATCGTGTCACGATATAATCTCAGAGTGCATCGCCGGCGGCCCCGGCGCGGGCGCCGCATCGCGGCTGGCGCGGCGGTCCATGAGTTCCTTTGCCAGTCTGATGAACGCCTCGGCGCCGCGCGATCGCGGATCGTACAGTACTGCCGGCTTGCCATGGCTGGGAGCCTCGGCCAGGCGTATGTTTCGCGGAATAACTGTCGAGCAGAGCTTGTCGCCGAAGTAGCTGCGCAGTTCTTCGGCCACCTGCTGCGCCAGATTGGTGCGGTCGTCGAACATCTGCAGGACGACTCCTTCGATTTCCAGGCCGGGATTAATCTCCTCTCGAATTCGCTCCAGACTATCCAACAACTCGCTGACTCCCTCGAGAGCGAAGTACTCTGCCTGCATAGGGATCAACACTGCATCGGCGGCGGCCAAGGCATTAAGGGTAAGGAGATCCAGTGAAGGTGGACAGTCGAGCACGATGTAATTGAATCGTTCCCGGATTGGAGCAAGAGCCGCTCGCAGGCGCAGGGCGCGATCATCGGCGCCAACCAGTTCCAAGTTAACCGCGAGCAGGTCTTTGTGTGACGGCAGCAGCCATAACTGCTCCATGGCGGTCGGTTGCAATGCCTGCTCGGCCGTTGCCTCACCGCCAAGAACCCGATAGATGCTGGTACGCAGCGGATCCTTTGGGAACCCCAGGCCGCTGGTAGCGTTAGCCTGCGGATCACAGTCAACCAAGAGCGTCGGGACCTCAGCGGCGGCAAAGGAGGCGGCTAGGTTGATGGCAGTGGTAGTCTTGCCTACGCCACCTTTTTGGTTTGTAACTGCGATGATTCGAGACATAGACAGTCAGCAAATAGCGACAAGCAGCAAGAAACAAGCCAGTACAAGTGTTCCACGTGGAACAAAATAGCTATCAGCATTCAGCGATCAGCACTCAGCCGAATTCAACACCAGCAAACTTGCATTTCACAATCTACTTATTTTAACTTTCTCAAGAAGACGAAATCTATCGAGTATAGATGATGTTCCACATGGAACATGCCTATTTTTAAAGCCGCACTCCGGCCAAGCAACAGAGAATATACTATGATCGGTACCCAACGCAATGCCTGAAATCGACGCAATTACGTATATACTAAGTCTATTGTAATAAATCTATTGTCGTCTTCCGATCAAGACCACACGGCTCGCGCATTCAGGCACCTTAATGGCATCGCCCCAATCAAGCTTGGCCATGGTGACCCTAGCTGATGCGATTTGTGACATACCGATGAGCAGTCCTAGTTTGGCATCGTCCCGACGATCCATGAGGCCAGCCGCGACCGAAAGGGACGCTTCGAAGCTCTCCACCGCCCTCATGGTCACTAGGTCCCCACGGCCAGTGTAGTCCTCTGCCATGCCGGAAAAGACGTCCACATTACCGAATCCCATCGTCCTGGCGGCTTCACGCAGAAAGGCCACCTTCTTCTGATTCGATTCGATCAGTGTGAGCTTAATCCCGGGAGCATAAAGCCTTAGGGGAAGCCCGGGAAAACCTGCGCCCGAGCCGAAGTCGATCACGCGACCGGTTGCCTCGCGGCTGCCCAGCAGGCATTGCGCCGCAAACAGTGATTCTCCGATATGTCGTGTCACGATATTATTAGGTTCACGCACCGCGGTCAAATTGATTTTGGCGTTCCAGCGCAGCAACAGATCGAGATAATCCGCGATCGCCGCCAGGTCCGCCGGCTGTAGCGGCACGGCAAGAAACGGGCGAAGCAGACTGTCAAGCAGAGAAGGATCCATGGATACCATTTTTGCCGCTGATTCACGCAGATGAACGCGGATCCACCTGGAACATGATTCTAAGTGATGGCGGCAACTTTCTGCGCTTCTGAGTGCTTCCGCCCCTGGATGTCGATGTAGATATTGACCAGAGACAGCGCGGCCGGCGTGACCCCGGGAATTCGTGAAGCGTGGCCGAGAGTGCGCGGCCGAATGCGCTGCAGTTTTTCCGTCATTTCCCGCGAGAGCCCGCTGACCGACGAATAACTGAACCACTCCGGAATTGTCCGCTGCTCGGCTTTCTTCAGGCGTTCCATGGCTTTTTGTTGCTGGCCGAGGTAGCCGGCGTACTTGATTTCGGTCTGAACCGACTTAAGCTCGGACCTGATTGCGGATTGAAACGGATTCAGGGCGGTGCCGGAAGGACCCGGCGCAAAGGCCGGCAAGACGACTTCACCGACACTTGTGGCCGATGAGCGGTCAGCAACCGAACAGGCCCGAAGCTCGCGTTCGTCGAAGAAGGCGGGCGCCAACTCCCGCAATATTGGCGCCAATGTCTCGATGGTAATCTCCGGCCGGCGCAGGAGCTGGGCCAGTGTGGAACCGCGGAAGTCTCCAGTTGCGAGGCGCCAGTCGTCAGTTCCAGACGACTGCATTGCTCGCACAAAGCTCTCCAACACCTTACCCGACAATCGTGTCTGTTCGAGCAGGCTCTTGAGTGCAGTCAGGCGATCCTGCTTGGCGAGATAGTCATGCCAGGCATCGTCGCTGATCAGACCAATCCGGCGACCGTGCGGGGTCAGGCGGCGGTCGGCGTTATCCACGCGCAGATGCAGGCGAAACTCCGCCCGTGAGGTAAACATGCGGTACGGCTCGTTTGTTCCCTTGCTGATGAGGTCGTCGATCAGGATGCCTGTATAGGCCTCGGTACGGTCGAGCACGAGCGGTGGTTCGGCCTTCACCGCCAGGGCGGCGTTAACGCCCGCCATCAGCCCCTGGCAGGCGGCCTCCTCGTACCCACTGGTTCCGTTGATCTGGCCGGCCAGATACAGCCGCGCGATGCGCTTGGTTTCGAGCGTGCGCTCCAGTTCCGTGGGATCGATGGCATCGTACTCGATGGCATAGCCCGGACGCAGCATCTCCGCTTTTTCCAGGCCGGGGATGGAATGCACCATTGCAAGCTGAACGTCATAGGGCAGCGAGGTGCTCAGGCCGTTGACGTAGGTTTCATGCGTGGTCAGGCCCTCAGGTTCAAGATAAAGCTGGTGCGTCTCGTGATGCGGAAACTTCACAATCTTGTCCTCGATGCTGGGACAATATCGTGGTCCGATACTTTGGATCTGCCCGCTGTACATTGGCGAACGATGCACGTTTTCAGCGATAATGCGCCGCGTCTCGGCAGTGGTGAACGCGATATAGCAAGGCACCTGCGTATCGGCATGGGTGACCCGCCGCGTGCGGAAGCTGAAGGGAGCGGGATCGCGATCGCCCGGCTGCACCTGAAAACATGACCAGTCAATCGTGCGCCCATCCAGCCGCGGAGGCGTCCCGGTCTTGAGACGGCATCCGCGCAGGCCGAGCTTTTTGAGGCTCTCGCCGAGCAAAACGGCAGCAGGTTCCCCGCTACGCCCGGCGGGATAATGCTCCTCGCCGATGTGTACGAGGCCATTCAGGAACGTCCCAGTCGTAATAATGACCGCGCCGGCGCCGATCCGGCGGCCATCGCGCAGCAGGATTCCCCGACAGGACCTCACCGCAGAGGACGCAGAGGACGCAGAGAGCAATGGTGAAGGGACCTGATGGCTTGGCGACTCGGGGACGCGGGGATTCGGTCGCCCAGTCTCCAAGTCTCCCTGTCCCCCAGCCTGCTCTGTGATCACGTCAGCGACTTCCGCCTGGCGGATGTGCAAGTTGGGTTCAGATTCCAGGACCTGGCGCATTTTGAGGCGGTATTGCTGCTTATCGCACTGAGCCCTGGGCGACCATACGGCTGGTCCACGGGAGGTATTCAGCAAGCGGAACTGGATGCCGACGGCATCAGTGATTTCGCCCATGATGCCGCCCAACGCGTCCACTTCACGCACCAAATGCCCTTTGGCGATGCCGCCTACCGCCGGATTGCAGGACATCTGAGCGATCAGGTCGAGATTCAGCGTGAACAAGGCAGTCTTGAGGCCCATGCGCGCCGCCGCCAGCGCCGCTTCGCAGCCCGCATGGCCGGCGCCGACCACAACCACGTCGTAGGACTCATGAAAATGCATAGACTTCAGCGCCGCCCACAGGGGAACCTGGTTACCAGGTGCGCAACCCCAAACGCCTTTGTTGCCTTATTATAGATAGCATTCATCCCGGCGCTTCGTGCATCAGACTAGTTAGCCGGATGAACGTATTCTAGCCGTTCCGGTTTATGCCGGAGGGGCGAGGAAGGTCCGGCGCATTCGCGGATACGGGCCAAGGATATTTGATGGGAATGAAGAGGCAAGGAGGATCACGAATGAGGCCCCGCTTTATTTTGGCCATCCTGATGTTGTTGCTTGGTGCGTCGGCATGGGCGCAATCCACCCGCGAGACGCCCTCTACGCCCGAGGAACGCCAGAAGGCGCTCGTGCTGACGAAGAAACTCGAGGGCAGTCCGCTGGGACCGGAGGCAAAGGACGACCGGCGCTGGCTCACCACCTGGATCATCGAAATTCCGGATATTACCGTTCCCGTCTGTGACGAAACTCTCAAGCCTTTAGGGGTCTCAGGAGAATTGAATGATTACCGCTATTCCAAGGAGTTGGTGGCTCAGGAACTGGCGGCGAAGATGGCGTATTTGATCGAGCATCCTCAGGAAGCACGCAATATTAAGGATGATGACGAGAACGTAAACTACTTTCCCGTTTACAAGGCCGGCATCGAGAGCACCTTGAATGCGTATGAGGCCATAGTCAAGAGCGGCGCAAAGGGCGCTAAATGGGGACCGCTGGAAGAACTGGTGAAGAAGCGCCAGGCTGGAAAGCTCGATGAGTACGTGCGCGGCGTTACGCTCAAGTGCATGACGGGAGACACCGTGTCAGCAGAATTAAGATTTCAGAACTAAGATTTCAGATTTTGAGAGGTGCAACTCTCACAAATTCAATCGACAATCGTCAACCGGAAATGAAGCGGGGTAAACTTGGCGGAAATGAGAATGCAAAAGTGTCATCTCAGCCTTCAAATCGTGCGCTTCTCAAATCTTCAATCTGAAATCTCCAATCTAAAATGAAACCCGTTCCCATCGGCGCGCGCGGCGAAGCAGAGCAGACGGTCGCCTTTGAGCACACGCTTGAGGCCCACCATTCACGCCTGCCGCAGGTTTATTCCACTCCGCACATGATTGGCCTGATGGAGACGGCGGGATTCTACGCGCTTGAGCCCTACTGCGAAGGTGACGAGATAACGGTAGGCACGCACATTGACGTCGAACACCGGGTCCCGAGCACCGTGGGCGCACTTATTCACGCGGACGCGGTCGTTGAGTCCTTTGACGGCAAGTTCTACACCATTAAGGTCGTAGCGCGCGAGCTCGCACCCAATGCCCGCGAGATCGGCCGGGGAACCATCCGACGGGCCACCGTAAGCGTCAGCAAATTCCTCGCAAAGTTCAATTTGGCTCAAACCAGCCCAAGCGCGTAAGATTCCTCTTCCGTGGATGACTTCCTTACTTACCGTGGCCGCTTGGCGCCCTCGCCGACCGGACTTCTGCACTTGGGACACGCATCCACATTTTGGACGGCCTGGCAGCGCGCGCTTCAATCCAACGGTATTCTCGCGTTCCGCAATGAGGACCTGGATCCACATCGCTCGCGGCCGGAGTTTGTGCACGCCATGATGGAAGACCTGCGCTGGCTGGGGATCGAATGGAATGAGGGGCCGGATGTAGGTGGCCCATACGTGCCCTACGCGCAGAGCCAGCGACGGGAACTCTATATCGCTGCGTGGCAGAGGCTGCGTGACGGAGGATTCATCTATCCCTGCATGTGTTCCCGCAAGGACCTGGCGCAATCCGCGAGCGCTCCGCACGAGGCGGAAAACGACCACAATGACGAGCCGTTGTATTCCGGTCTGTGCCGCTCGCGCCTTGCGGAGGCCCGAAAATACGCGGTTCCGAGGGAAGTGAACTGGCGGTTTCGCGTGCCGGATGGGGAAAGAGTGAGGTTTCATGATATCCGGCAAGGCCCGCAACAGTACATCGCCGGACAGGACTTCGGAGACTTCGTGGTTTGGAGGCGCGACGATGTGCCTGCCTATCAACTGGCGGTAGTGGTGGATGACGCCCAAATGCGGATCACGGAGGTGGTGCGTGGCGTGGACCTGCTGAAGTCAACCGCACGCCAAATTCTCCTCTCGCGCGCACTAGGACTGCCGCAACCGGATTATTTCCACTGCGATCTGTTATGCGATGAAAAGGGGCAGCGGCTGGCAAAACGGCACGATGCGCTCAGCCTGCGCCATCTACGGGAGTCTGGATGCTCACCAGCGGAGACGCTGGCAAGACTGAAGAAGATCTAAGTCCGGACTACGACGGTTCGGAAGGCTCATCCACCGCTTCAACTGCGGTTTCCCAGCCGTCATATTCGCCGCCCATGGATTCAGCCAGTTCTTCCAGGCTGTCGCGTAATTGCGTGAGTGACTGTTCATTGACGACGCACCGGCCAGTGGCAAGTACCAGCCAGGGATTGGGCGGGTGTTCATGTGCGTTTGCCGCCGGTTGCGGCTCCGCGGTAAATCCGTCCTCGCGCAGCGCGCCGGCGACGGTTCTCGCTGCCTCCTGCGTCGGAAAATAAAGGTAATGGACGATCTCGCGCGGATGGGTAAGATCCTCGCCCATACCCGCCAGTTGATCAAGAATCATCTGATCGCCATCTGCAGGATTGCTGTAGGCGCCAAGTTGCTTCATCTTGAAATCATCATGGCTGCGGGATGGATCGCGCCTTTTCATAAGACCAACATTGTACCTGAGCAGCGAGTCCCATAGTACGGATCGCATGCGGAAAACTCTTACTTTTCCCCAAGATAAAGTTCCACTCGATCCGACGTCCAGGTTGCGACGCCACTTCCGAAGAAGTCCCGGTCCTCAGTCCAAATCGGTAGCCCCAACAGGAGTGCTACCGCGACGATAGGCCAATCATGAGGATCGCGCATTTCGGTGCGTCTTCTTGCGGTGTCCTCGTAGCCCTCA
>JBEKOS010000127.1:0-9548 GCA_049521535.1 Terriglobales bacterium
GGTCGGATCGTTCGGCTTCAGAATGAGGCAAATCCGAAGGATGTTCTCGATCACACAGGCGAGCGGGAAATTGTAATACAGTGGTCCAGCAAGGATTTAGGTGATGTTCAGGTTAAGGTTCCACTGACGCCAACTGACTATCTATCGGCAGTCGAGGCGCATCGAGAGGGTCGACCTGTAAAGATAAGCGGCACGCTGCAGCGCCATGGCCGGAGCTGGGTGCTAGCCAAGCCTGGCGCCCTGACCATTTCGAATTGAAGCTGCCCCGTAATGGGGGGAATGGGGACTGCCTGACCTTTGCTCATTATAAATCGTGTCGCGACATTACATATCACGCACCAGCGCACACAGACCTCGCGGATCAGATCGACGTAAATTCCCACGCATGGATCTTCCCTGTAGCGGCGGCACGAAGGACGTCGAGGCGGTGCGTCGCTTGGTCGAATGAGTGCCGCCTGTATGAAAAACCCTATCGAGCTCGCCGGTTGATTAGTTTCCGGGATTCGACGAGCGCCGCAACCATGAGGTCCTGAAACACTGCTGCGGCGAAGAGAGACATGCCCCCAGCATTTCGCCTTAGTTCCGGCGCCCCTAGGAAGGGCATTCACCGCAGAGGACGCAGAGGGCGCAGAGGGGAGAATGAGGAGCGACGGGGAGACTCGGAGACGAAAGGCACAAACCCAATTCGCCACGGATTGACACGGATTTGAACGGATCGGAAAGCCCTTCAACACGGAGGGCGCAGGGGGAAGAGGCGACGGAGAGATAGGGGGACAGGGTGACTCGGAGACGAAATTCAGAAGCTCTTTTCCTGCTCCCCTCCCGCAATGGCACGCAGCCATGTTTTTGAAGGTGCCGGAGCAACACCGACCGATTCATGCCAGCACAAGTTCCTCTGCTTCCACCTGCGGATCAAGCCGGAACACTTCTGCCCGTTCAGTTTTCAGCAGGAGTTGAACGGCTTCCTTCAGGTCGCTCAGACATTCCTCTTTGGTTTCGCCCTGTCCGTTCGCGCCGGGAACCTCCAGACAAGTCGCCCAAAAACCGCCTTCGTCAGGCTCGCCATGATGGACGATAGCTGAGAATGTTTTCATGCCCATATCTTAATCCCCCAGGCATAGAGAGAAAATATGGGACCTCCGGCAGTGCATTGACCCGGCGGCGAACCTCGAAACCGGGCGCTTTGTCGCGACCATCTATGCGGACGGGTGACGAATCCGGCGCTACTTCATCGGCGAAAAATCTGTAGGGCGCATGTAGGTCACGTTCACTTTTTCCACCAGCTTGTTGGCCTGCTCGGCTTTGATGACCTCCTGAAACTGCGGGTCGGCCAGCATCGCGTCCCAGTTCTTCTTCGCTTCCTCGCGGCTGGAATGAACCAACATAAAGATGAAGGTGTTGTCCCAGTCGGAAGTTCCCTCGGGCACCCAGTAGCCCACAACCTTCAGATCGTGGTTGGCGAGCAGCTTTGCAGTGGTGTCGCGAAAGCGTGACTCCAGCGCCGGCACTTTGCCCGGCACGGTGTGGTACACGCGAAGCTCGAAGATGCGATTGCTCTCGGCCAGCACTTGATTCACGTGTATCAGGCGGGCGGTCATGAGCGTCCCGGCGGCAAAGGAAACCAGGGCGATGGCGCAAGCGGTCCAGCGATTGAGTTTCATGGGCAGTTAGACGATGCGTGTGGCGATTCGTCGCGCAGGAGATAAACCATTCACCGCAGAGACGCAGAGGACGCAGAGGGGAGACTGGGAGACGGGGTGACGCGGAGACGAAGGGCAGAAACCGAGTTCGCCATGCCCGCTCCGGCGTGTCATGGGGATTGACGCGGATGGAAACGGATCAGAATAGCCCTTCACTTGGGCCACACATTGACACCGGTAATTTCGGCAGAAGAAACGCCAAGGCACTTGCCTAATCGGTGATCATTCGGCGGCGACCCGCGGCCAAACCTTCGTCAGTCCCGGGCCGCTTCGAGCCCGTAAAAACGAGTCCAGATGTGTTCCTGCCGTTCGCGGTGCCGGCGCAACTGCCAGGCGATGTTGCCGCCGAATTGCGCATCGTCTGCGTTCGCCAACGGCTTCGAGCGGGCCACGGTGCCGTCGGGAAGAGGCACCTCCAGGACGCCCGAGAAGAGCTGTGCACCACCCTGTTCCAGTGACATCTCACACAAGCGGGCATCGCCGTTGCCGGCGCATCCGGCGCTGTCGTAGACGGCCACCAGGGAAAGCGAATACGAATCTCCGGGCGAAAGGATCCCGGGCGGAACCGTCAAACGCCGGCCGCGGGTTGTAAACAGCACCGTGCTCCGCGGGCGGTTGAGATAAACCAAATACAGACTGGCCTGGCCAACCGCGGGATCGTTCCAGGAAAGGGTTGGGGTCGGTTTGGTGAGCCCACCGTGTTCGAAGGAATCCTGGCCGTCAAGCTGAACCATGGCCGGCGGGCCGACCATGGGCGCTATCTCACTGCCGGCGGTGGCGGCCCAGTTTTTGTTGCTCGCGCCGGCATCTTCGAAGTAGTAAACCAGCGGCATAGTGGCTGCGGGAAAGGGATTGCTCAGCGGGAGCGCTTGTCCACCGCACCCAATCGATTCCGGGGGCACCGCGTGGTTCATGACTCGGTAGAAGAACTCTTCCGGGGTGGGAAACAGAAATCCGTATTGCCCCCCCATCCATTGCGGAAGCGCGGTGCAACTGGTGGCTGACCAGGAGCCCTGTTCCAATGCGGCGAAGCTGGAATACTGCACCTGCGGGCCGGGAGCGCCGGACAAACTGGCAGCTCCGCTTACATCCAGCGGTTTGCCATCGGGCATGTTCAGTGGCTCCGAAGCGTAGCCTGCGGCCACGAACTCTTCATCCCAGATTTCGAGCTCCGGACGCGGCCCCACCGCGAAGGCGTATCCGAGCAGGTAACCCGAATCGCCTGCTGCGGCATTCATGAGCGGGCCGCTCCATTGTGCGGCGCTGGAAAAGACACCCGGGTTTTCACAGGGGTCAAGAAACGAAAGCTGGTCTTTCCCGCCCACGACCTGCGACGCGGCGGCGTTGGGGAACCACCAGACAAAATCGTGCCATCCGATAGCCGACTCCGGGGGATAGCACGGGACGCCGGTCACACTGAATCCCAAAGCCACTCCCTTTGCTGCGGCCTTGAGGTTGGGCCGGGGCACAGCGACATAATGCCCCAGTATGGGGCGCCGGTTGTCGATCTCATCGAATTCGGGGGCAACGGCCGGGAAACATTTGCCGCATCCGTATTCCAGCCAGTACGAGCCGGCAGGCACGCCAGCAATCGCAAACGTGCCATTCACGTTGCCCTTTCCTGCCAGTTTGGTGTAGCTGCCGTTTCGGTCCTGCACCCAGGCGTTGATGGTCCATGACGTCAGGTCCATGGGCTGGCTCTTGGTCGCTCCGGCCGGATCGACCGCAACGATGTTGAGAGTGCCGCGGACGGTCTCTACCGCCGGAGTGTCATCGTGCACGCTTTGGGTGGCATTCGCTGGTATGCTTGCCTGCTGCGCGAACCCGGGAATGCAAAGCACTGTGCAGAAGATGAGTGCCAGACAGAATTTAGCGCAGCCAAATTGACAGGGGATTCCCATGCGTGAACGTTCCTCCGCCGGATTCTACCAAACGCGCATTGCGGAATAGTTAAACCGCAGGGCGGAGACGCGCCTTGCTGACCGCGGTCCCCCCACGACGAGCAAGAGCGATGCGCCTTGGGCCCCGGTTGGCGGACCGGCACAACCTCTGGAGAGCCGCGTCACTTTTCCGAACGGGTGCGGAGGACATACCCATGGAGAGGAACAGATCGTTCATTGGACATGAACGGGCGTAAATGGATATCGAGTACCCGGTCGATGCACCCCTGATGGCTCGTGAACGAATATACTGAGGATGGAATGCATCGCCACTTTATAAATGTTCAGGAAGACATACAGCGTGTTGTCGGTCATCGCACCAAGGCGCCCGACGGTTTATCGCTAACGGCCAGCAATCAAGCGGCGGCCGAGGAGTGGCGAAGAGTGTTCGGCGGTGTGCGCGTACCCAGGGGCGTTCATCGCTTCCACACCCATGCAGAAGCGGACGAGTGGTTATGGCGGAAGATCAGCCGTCCAACGAGCTAGCCCCGCGCGAACCTACCGTTGAGGACCTGCGCAACCTCTGTCGCGAATTGAACCGGAGGGGCGCGAAGTATGCCGTCATTGGAGGGTTCGCGATCCGGGCGGCGAATTATATCCGCACTACCATGGATATTGACTTGCCCGTTGCCGACGATCCGGACAACGAAGCCAAGGTATATTCTGCCCTTTCCATCCTTCCCGACAACGCCGCGCGCGAGCTCACGCCGGGCGAACTGCAGAGGTATGGCGTCATTCGCGTGGCCGACGAGACCGTTGTGGACATCATGAGGACCGCGGGAGGGATCGCCTACGGCGAGGCTAGCCGCGACCTCGTCATCATTGACGTTGACGGCGTCCCGATTCCATTCGCCTCGCCAAGAACGCTGTGGAGGATGAAAGCGATTACCCACCGGGTGAAAGATGCGCCTGACCTGTTCTTCCTCAGGCAGTGGTTTGCAGAACGCGGGGAAGAGCCCCCACCTGTGCAATAGGCAGTCAGTATCGTGTTGGTTCAGAACGGGCGCGGAGGGGAGAACCGGGCGACTGGGAGACTCGGGGACTTGGGGACACGGAGGCACGGGGACTCGGAGACCAGCGGCTACTTTAGCTTCTCGATTTCCTCCAGCAGTCTCTGCTCGAAGGAGTTCATGGCCTGCCGGCGTTGCGTATTGCCTCCCTGGTATGGACTGAAGACCAGGTTTCCATGCACGCGGATTTTCGCATTGATCAGTTCCTTGCCCTGGGCGTCCTGAATGACCAGCCGGCAATCAATGGTGCTGCGGCCAGCCCCAAACCCGATCAAAGTGCGCTCGGCCTGGTTGCCGGATGTGAACTCATCCAGCACAATATGGGCACGAACCGGTGCGTCGCCGACCTCAAAGTTCGCATTGCGAAGAGCAATTCTCAGGCTGTCGGCAACCTGATTGGGGCCTTGGGCTTCCTTGACTTTTTTCTGGTTGGCTACGACAGTAGGTTCAACCTGCACGGTCTTCACTCCAGCCAGCGGACCCTGCGCATGAGCAGCACCGGCCATTAGCATTGCGATGACGGCGGGAAGCAGTATCGTCACGATCTTCGATCGCACAGAATCGGAGCGCATAGCATCACCTCTTCCCGCCTATGCTAGGGCGAAGCCCGGGAATTGTCCAGCCAAAGTTTCACCACAGAGCGCGCGGATGGGGTTCTCTGGCGACGGGGAGACACGGAGACTGGGAGACTCGCAGACAAGAGGCAAATTCCAAGTCGCCACGGAACGAGTCGGATATGAAAGGTCAGGAAGCTCTATCACCGCCCGCGAAGGGCGTCGAGTTTGGACCAAAGTTGCGTCATGGGTATGCGGACGTCAGTATCGCGAATGCGGAATTCCTCGGCGGGAACCCAGACGCCGCCGCTGCAATTGAAGGCGCCACGATGACCGGGATCGATGACCCAAATTGCGGGAATGCCCATGCGGCGATAGTCCTCGAGCCGGTCCTGATAGCGGCTGATGCGATCTTCCGGTGACAGCACCTCGACAATCGCCAGAGGCGGGCGAGTGAGCACACTCTCGTAAGGCTCGTCCTGCCGAAGAACTGCTATATCGGCGACGCGTACGCGATCAGTGGCAACCTGGATGCGAAGCTCAGGGAAAGCCTCCAGCTTCCACTCTTTTTCATGAAGGCCTAACCAAAGCACAAAGAACGCCTGGACCGCCGAATGTTCTTTTTCGCCCACGTGTCGCTCCTCAAGCTCGCCGTAGATGTAGTCGCAGTCAGGCCGGTAGCTTGCTGCGAGATACTCGGCCAGAGAAACTTGAACCGTCGCCATTGGCGCCCTCAGAAAAATGCTGTCTTTCGGTGAAATTATATCCCGAATTTCGCCGCACCCGCCCCGGCGTGCGGTGGGGATTGACGCGGTTCAGCACGGATCGAAAGCCGTTTAGACGATAGACCGGACCACGCCGCCTTCGACGCGTAGCGCTGCACCGTTGGTTGCTGAGGCCAATGGACTGCAGACGTATACCACCATGGGCGCCACTTCTTCCGGAGTCGCGAAGCGCTTAAGCAAAGAGGAAGGGCGAACGGAATGAAAGAATTCTTTTTCCAGGGCGGCCGTGTCGATCCCCTGAGCCTTGGCAATGGACTGCAGGAACACCTCGACTCCCTCGCTGCGCGTAGGCCCGGCAAGCACGGAATTCACGGTGACGCTGGTTCCCGAAGTCATCTCGGCCAGGCCACGCGCCAGTGCGACCTGGGCCGTCTTGGTTATGCCGTAATGGATCATCTCCACCGGAATATTCAGGGCAGATTCGCTGGAGATGAAAACAATCCGGCCCCAGTTTCTTTTCAGCATTCCCGGCAGGTAGAAGCGGCTCAAGCGGACGCCGCTCAGAACGTTGATCTCGAAGAACCGCAACCAGTCCTCATCGGGAATCTCGGTAAAGGGCTTGGGCTCGAAAATGCCGAGATTGTTTACCAGGATGTCGACCTGCGGCAGGGCGTGGGTCAGCAGATCTACGCCCTTGCGGGTGCCTAAATCCGAGGCTATCCCCGTCGCCCGGGCATTTTCCTGCTCGCGCCGAATGTTCTCGATGGCGGCATCCACGCGAGCTTGAGAACGGCCATTCACCACGACCGCCGCCCCCTCGCGGGCAAACAGCGAAGCTATCGCAAAGCCGATTCCGGCGGTCGAACCGGTTACAAGAGCGGTCTTGTTGGTTAGTTGCAGATCCATGGTAACCAGTCTCTGGCAGTGAAAAATGCGTTGTCAACTCGCTGCACGAAGACTGCTCCACCGCAGAGGACGCAGAGTGAAGAAACGACAGCGAGAGGGGGACTGGGAGACGTGGAGACGAGGGGCAAAAACCCTTTTGCCGCAGATTTCCGCAGAGAGACGCGGATCCAAAAAACCTTCATTGCGGAGGGCGAAGTTGGGGCAGAGAAAGGAAAAAATAGGACTTACGCAGGGGCTTTTGCATTGAGAAGCTTCATGACATCCAGAATTACCTGAATGACGGCATCATCGCCGATCGCGGTATTGACCATGGCATGGTAAATGGCGCGGTCCGGCCATTCCACGCCGAAGTATTTCTGAATGAAATCAATTCGCTCGCGATCGACGGTATCCACGAGCTGATTGGCTTCCCCCTCGCTCTTGCCACGAGCCAGCAGGCGCCGCACTTTGTCTTCTCTCCGCGCATAGAGAAACACCCGCAGAACGTCCGGGCGATCCCTGAGAAAATGCTGCGATCCCCTGCCGACGATGACAGAATTCCCGGTCTTCGCCGCCTGCTGAACCACCCGCTCGGTAAGCCTCAGAATGCTCTCGCTGTCCACCACTTTGAGCCTGAACGCATTAAGGCTCCCTTCATAACTCCCGCGCAAAAAGGACTTGAAGAGCCGGTAGTAGAGCGGATCCGTTCGCTCCTCGCGCACCTCGACCACCGCCTGCGGACACTCAGCAAGCCGTGCGATCTCCTCCGTCAGCAACCGGTCCCAAAGCTTCCAGCCGAGCTGCGTTGCCAGCAGTTGAGCGATCTCGCCGCCGCCACTTCCGTATTCGCGTTCGATGGTGATGATTTTTATCATCTTTATCGTTGTGACCGGAGCATGGACGTTCATACGTGGACGGCAAGCACGGGGCAAGGCCCCAACTGCATTACCCGGCAGGTTGTGGAGCCGAACACCGCCAGATCCAGGGCACCACGGCCGCGCACTCCCATCGTCACTATATCCATGTGCGCTTCCCCGGCGAGCTGTATTATTTGCGCGTACGGTTTGCCGACGCGCACCGCCGTCTTAATCTTGAGCGTCTTGCGTTCCTCCGGTGAAATCAGCCTGTCGAGTTTCTCCGCCGCCGCACCTATGGCCTCCTGCGTTTTGGCCGAGCCTGGGGCCTCATCCAGGACATGCATCAGGGTGAGTTCGGCGCCATACTCCCTTGCCGCAGAGATTGCATATTTCAAAGCCTCTCCGGAATTCTCGGAGAAATCCGTGCAATAAAGAATTCGGGTCAAGTGATGGGCGTGGCCCTTCTCGACCTCCGCTGCCCCGGCCTCGGGTGTCGGCTTGCAGATTGCCAGCACGGGACAGGGAGCTTTGCGCATCACCCGGTTGGTCACCGATCCAAGCACCAACCGATCGTACCCGCGCCGGCCGTGCGTTCCCATGACAATCATGTCCACTTTCCGCGATTGCGCAAGCGAAAGAATACAGTCGGGCGCGGTTCCCTGGTGGACCACGAGTTCCGGCTGAATCGCTCCGTGGCTGTGTTTCTTCACGAATTCCCGCAGTTGCTCGTTGCCTCCCTCGCCGAGGGACCGGCAGAATTCACCATAGTCCCCGGCGGAGGCGGCATAATCGGCGAAAGGATATCGCCATAGTTCTACAATGTGCAGCGCCACCAGCCCGGCCCGGTAGTGCTCGGCCAGCGACAGCGCATGGCGATAAGCCCTGATGGAGAACTCGGAGAAATCAATGGGGCAAAGGATGAGTTTAATTTCCAGCATGACTGCGTCCCGGATTAGCGCTGCTTCCTGCATTACAACAGATGGATGATTACTCCGCCATGGCTAGCCCACCGCCATCTCACTGCCGCCGCCAGGGTCATTTTTCTTCAGAACAAAAGCCAGGAAGAACATAATCGCCGCTCCCACGGCGAGAACCATGAAGGTATCAATGTATGCCAGGCTGGCCGCCTGCACTTGCAGGAACTGGTAGAGCCGGGCGTAAGCCTGCGCTTGCCCCTCATGGGCGCCCAGTCCGGAGATGGAGAATTGCCGGGCCAGGCCGCCCGCCGAATTCCGGAAAGCGGGATTGTCGGCCCGGATGTTCTGCACCAGCCTGGCCTGATGAAATTGCGAGCGCCGCGCAATCAGAGTGGTGACCAGGGACGTTCCCACGCTGCTTCCCATGTTGCGCATGAAATTGACGATGCCGGCTACCGCGTTGTTTCTCTCCGGCGAAATTCCGATGTAAGCCACCAGCGTGATGGGCACGAACAGAAAACCCAATCCAATCACCTGGGCGATGCGCAGCCACACGGCTGCTTTGAAGCTGATCTGGAGGTCGATTCGCTTGGTGGAATAGAACATGGCAACGGAGAGGGCCAGCCAGCCGAAGGCGATCAGGTAGCGCGCCTGGAATTTGGTTGTCAGTTGGCCCATAATGGGCATTTCCAACAGCAGCACCACGCCGCCGGCCGAAAGAGCAAGGCCGGCCAGTTCGGAGGTGTAGCCCACGAGCGTCTGCAGGAACTGCGGCATCAGCACCAGGCTGCTGAACAGCAGGATTCCCAGGGTGAACATCATCAGGCTGGCGCTTGCGAAGTTGAAACTCCTGAACATGCGGACGTCGATGATCGGCGCCTTTTGATACCACTCCCAGATAACCAGAGAGATCAGGCAAACGGCCGCGACGACCACCAGGGTCGTGATGAAGCGCGACCC